>SKJM01000296.1 GCA_007122045.1 Planctomycetales bacterium
CAGCGAAGTCACAGGGCCGGTCGAAGGCGCGCCGGCGCGTTGGCCGGCCCGGCGTCTACTCGCCCGGCCGTTCCAGTCCGCCGGCCAGCAGCAGGCCTTCGATGCGGATGCGGCTTACTTGCACGTCGCGCAAGGCCTCGACGAAAGCCAGGTGGGTGCGAAAGTAGGTCTGCTGGGCGGTGAGCAGGTCGAGGTAGCCCAACTCGCCCTGGGCGTAGCCCTCGCGCACGAGGGTCAAGGCGGCGTCGGCGTCGGGGAGGATCAACTCGCGGTACTGGGCCACCGTATCGCGGGCGTCGAGGTAGTGCCGGAACTCGTCGGCCAACCGATCGCGAAGGCTCAACTCGACCCCGCGGATTTCCTGCCGCGCCGCCGCCACTTCGGCCTGCGCCCGGGCGATGTTTCCCTGGTTGCGGTCGAACAGTTGCAGCGGGACGGCCACGCCGACCGTCGTCAAGGTCTCCTCCGACGCGAAGTCGTAGCGGACGCCCGCCTCCAGCTCGAAGTCGGGAACCCGGCCGGCGCACGCCCGCGAAAGCGCCGCCCGCGCACGCTCGACCTCCGCGACGGCGCGCATTCGCTCGGGGCTTTCCACCAGCAGCCGGGCCATGGCCGCGTCCCAGTCGAGCGGTTCGCGCTGTGGGTCACCAGGGTCCTGGAGGGGCGCCGGGGGCAGGTCGGGCACGCCGGTCACCGCGGCGAGGCTTCGCCACTGGGCACTGAGGGCGTGCCGGGCCTTGTTCAATTCGAGGCGTGCGGTGTTCGCCTCGATCCGCGTTTCAAGCACATCGACGCGGCTCACCTCTTTCGCTTCAAACAATTGCTCGGCCGTACGCAGGCTCTCCCGGCCGATCTCGAGCAGATGCTCGGAGAGTTCCACGGTCCGCTGGGCGGCCAGCACCCGGTGGGCGGCCACGCGTACGTCGTTGGCCACGCGCAGCCGCTGCATGGCCCACTGGTGTTCGGCGGCGGCGATCTCGCGGCCGACCACCGTACGGTCCCAGCGCAGCTTGCCCGCCGTCACAATGGGCTGCCCGACAAAGATCCCCTGCTGGCCGGCACGCCCGTCGTGGCCTATTTCCTCGCCTTCGTAGCCGACGACCGGGTTCGGGTACAGGCCTGCTTGCAGGTGTTTGCCGCGCAGCGCCTGGACCCTGCGGGCGGCCTGCGCGAGGGTGGGGTTGTGGGCCAGGGCCAGCCGCTCTAATTCGGCGATGCTCCATTCCGCCCCATTGGAGGCGTGGGCGGCGGGTGCGATGGGAGCGCGACGGGCATCAGCAGCCGTCGCGGTCCGTGCCGCGGTGGACAGGGCGGTGGGCGGGCCCGGTCGAGGCGCCGGTCGGGACGCGTCGGCCCCCATCGTTCCGCCCGCCAGAAGCGAGCCCACCACCAGTGCGCGGGCCGCGCTCCGTCGGAGCGCGCCCGGCTTCCTCCGGTTTATTCCCCCCAAAATGCCCCTCCTTCCCAGTTGCCGCGGCTAATAGGTGAGCGACGGCGGCACAGCCCGTTCCGTTTGTATCGGTTACGCGGAGCGGGACGATTGAGGGAATTCTGACGCTTGTTCCCGGCCTGGGCAAGCGCACTGTCCATTCGGCCGGACGCCCGGAACAGGGGCAGACGTGGCCGCTGGTCCGGGTAGTGCCCCGCCATTTCGCTGAAGCATTTCCCGTTCGACTGCGGATCTGATATGATGGTATCCGTGAGCGGGGGCCGGGGCGGCCCGGCCTGCCGTCTCAGTCGCCACCGATCCGGGCCCCCGGGGCCGATCGACCCGCATGAACGAGGAGACCATCGATGCTGAACTTACGTGTATGGTCCACGCTGCTGCTCGTGCTGACGATGGCCAACGTCGCGCTCACCCAGGAGCCCGACTCAGCCGACCGTGAGGACACACGGCCGAATGTGCTGCTGATTCTCGCCGACGACCTGACTTGGCGCGACCTCGGGTTCGTCGGCAACGCCGAGGTCAAAACTCCCAACCTCGACCGCCTCGCCAGCCAGAGCATGCACCTGCGGCACATGTTCGCCTCCGCCCCGATGTGCACCCCCGTCCGCAGCGCCCTGTACACGGGGCTCTACGGCGTCCGCAGCGGCGCCTACCCCAACCACTCGCGCACCCACGCCGGCACGCGCAGCATTTTCACCCACCTCCAAGCGCAAGGCTACCGGACCGGTCTGCAGATCAAGCAACACGTCGCCCCGCGCGAGACCTTCAACTACGAATACCTCGGCGGCCGGCATTTCGACTTCGAACCCACCCGGGCGTTCATCACCCGCGATCGCCGGCAGCCGTGGATGCTCGTGTTCGCCTCGAACTTCCCGCACGTCAACACGTGGGACCGCGCCGAGCCCCAGCGATTGCGCGTCCACTTCGACGCCGACCGGCTCACCGTCCCCCCCTACCTCGTCGACACGCCCGCGACGCGCGACAAGCTCGTCAGCTACTACGCGGCGCTGATGGCGCTGGACAACCAGGTGGGCGAGCTGATGAGGCTGCTCGAAGCGACCGGGCAGGCCGAGAACACCCTGGTGATCTTTCACTCCGAGCAGGGCTGCTCGCTGCCGTATGCGGGGAAATGGTCGCTGTATGACAACGGCATCCGCAACACGGCCCTGGCCCGCTGGCCCGGACGCATCGCGCCCGGCTCAACGACCGACGCCCTGGTGCAGGACGTCGACGTGACCCCCACGTTGCTCGAAGCGGCCGGCGTCGATCCGACCACCATCGACACCGGTCGCCCCGGCGCCGACGGTAACCCCGGCTTCGACGGCCGCAGCTTCCTCAAGGTGCTGCTGGGCAGGACCGATCACCACCGCAACTATGTCTTCGCCCAGCATACCACCGTCGGCGTCCATGGATTCCGCGAGCCGTATCCGATCCGCTCCATCCGCGACAGCCGCTACAAGCTGATCCACAACATCGCGCACGACAACACCTTCTGGATCCGCGGCATCCACGTCAACCCGCCAATCGACTCCTGGCGTCGGGCAGCCGACGACGATCCGGAAATCGCCGCCCGCGTTCGCTGGCTCTCCCACCGCCCCGCGTTTGAACTCTACGACCTCGAGCGCGATGAACTGGAG
>SKJM01000159.1 GCA_007122045.1 Planctomycetales bacterium
CGCCAATTGGCGGGGATCGGGAATACGAGCCTCGTGCGCGGCGCGGAGCTTCCCCAGGCTGTCGCCCCCACCCAGCGGCGCCCGGCCGCACAGCAAGTGCCACCACACGCAGCCGCAGGCATACAGGTCGGCGGCCGTGTCGGGCGCCGTGCCCCGTGCAACCCGTTCCGGGGCCAGGTAGTCGTAGGCTTCGGGCGGAAGGTCGGCACGGCCGTAGCCTTCCTCGGGCCTCAGCACGCCTCGCACCCCCGGCAGGGTCAGCACCAACCGCCCGTCGGCGGCCAGCCACACGCTCGACGCGGCGACATCGCCGTGGCATAGTCCGACGGTTTCGAGGTCGGCAAGTCCGGCGGCCATCGCGCGGGCGATTTCCAGGACGGCGACGGAGGACATCCGGCCGTGGCAGATGAGCCAGTCGGCGGCCGAACGACCCGGAATCCACGCCGCGGCCACCCAAAGCCGATGCGGTTCGGCCGTTCGAAGCGTATCGGGCTGGACCGCTCGGGCAGGCGCTGGGGTGGCGTCCGGCTCGACCAGGCCGGCGGCGATCGGCAACGCGCAGAACTCGGTTGCCAATCCGCCGGCTGCTTCGGCCAATTCGCGGAGGCGTCCGGCTGCCTCGCGGGCCGCCCGGCCGCGACGGCTGGACACTAGGAGCCGGACCGACTCGCCGGAGTCGACGTGTCGCGCCCGGTAAGCGGCTGCGTACAGGCAGTCGGTCAGGGGTTCGAGGAGCGCGTAGGGCCCCACCCGCAGTTGGGCGCCCCGGCCTGCGCGAACTTCGCCGGCCTGCCACCGGGTAAGGAGCCCGTGCTGCGCCAAAGCGTCGAGCCAAATGGAGTCGAATTGCGGAAGCTTCCGGGTGAGGCGTGCCACATGGCGCGCCACCCCTCGGAGACGGCCGGAAGCATCCAGCCCGAGACTCTCGAGGATTTGGGCAATCTGCGGTGGCGGCGCAGCGGGCATAGGGGACCTTTTGGGCGAAGCAAGCAGCAGCCTATTGTGTCCAGCTCCACCCCTTGCCACAAGACCGAAAACCGCAACCCTCGGCCGCTCCCAGAACCGGGCCGCTTGCCTCCTGATGCAAGTGTGGCGAATAATTCGGAGTACAGCGGGGACGCGCCCTGGTTGTTGTGCGCAAGTTTGGAGTTGCACAAAGGGCCACCTGTGCGCCTTGCCACGCCGAAGCCGGAGTCAGTGGGCTAAACAAGCACATTCCACGTGAATATCGAACAAACAGCCGACCGAAAACCACCTGCTGCACCGCCCCTTCCCATGACGCCCGCGGAAGTCCGCCGGCGGGGTTGGGACGCTGTCGACGTGGTGTTCATCACCGGCGATGCCTACGTGGACCACCCGAGCTTCGCCATGGCCATTCTCGGCCGGGTGATCGAGGCCGAGGGCTTCCGCGTGGCCATCCTCAGCCAGCCCGACTGGCGGTCCTGCCAACCCTGGCGGGCCTTCGGCCGGCCCCGGCTGTGCTTTGCCGTCAGCGCGGGCAACATGGACTCGATGCTCAACCACTACACCGCCGCCCGCAAGGTCCGCAACGACGATGCCTACAGCCCCGGGGGGCAGATCGGGCGCCGGCCCGACCGGGCCACCCTGGCCTATTGCCAGCGCGCCCGCGAGGCCTATCCCGGCGTGCCGGTGATCGCCGGCGGCGTGGAGGCCAGCCTCCGCCGCATCGCGCATTACGACTACTGGAGCGACAAGGTCCGCCGCTCCATCCTGCTGGACGCCAAGGCCGACCTGCTGGTGTACGGCATGGGCGAACGGCCGCTGGTGGAAACCCTGCGCCGGCTGGCGGCCGGCGAGCCGGTCGGCCGGTTGCACGACATCCGCGGAACGGCCTACCGCCTGGGCGCCCGGGCCACGCTGCCCGAGTGGCACGAGGGGTCCGTGCACGGGGGACTGTCCCCCTCGCCAGGAGCAGAGAAAGCCTCCAAAGCGTTGCCGGACGCTCGGAGCGGCACGGTCGTGTTGCCCGGCTACGATGAGGTGCGCACCGACAAGCGGGCGTTTGCCGAGATGACCCGGCTGGCCCATCGCGAAAGCGACCCCCACGGCGGCCGGCGGCTGGTGCAGTACCACGGCCGCGAAGCCGTGGTGGTCAATCCGCCCGCGCCGCCGCTCGATGAGGGCGAGTTGGACCGCATCTACGGCCTTCCATTCACGCGCCGCCCGCACCCGAGCTACGGCGAGGCCCGCATTCCCGCCTTCGAGGTCGTGAAGGACTCCGTCCAGATCCTGCGCGGCTGCTTCGGCGGTTGCAGCTTCTGCTCGCTGGCGGCGCACCAGGGCCGGGTGGTGCAAAGCCGCAGCGAAGCGTCGGTGCTCGACGAGTTGCGGCGCGTCGCCGCCGGGCCGGATTTCAAGGGCATCATCAGCGACCTGGGCGGACCGACGGCGAACATGTACCGCATGAACTGCACCCGCCCCGAGGTGCGCCGCCGCTGCCGCCGCCCGAGCTGCCTCCACCCGAACGTCTGCCCCCTGCTCGACACCGACCACGGCCCGCTCATCCGCCTGATGAAGGCCGCCCGCCGCGTGCCGGGCATCCGGCAGGTGCTCGTCGCCTCGGGCGTGCGCATGGACCTGGCCGAGCGGAGTGCCGCCTATGTGAACCAGCTTGCGCGCCATCACACGGGCGGGCTGCTGAAGGTGGCGCCCGAGCACGTGCACCCCGACGTGCTTTGCCGCATGCGCAAACCGCCGCTCGAAACCTTCGGCCGGTTCCGGCGGAAGTTTCAGCAGGCGGCCGCCGGGGCGGGCAAACCGTTGTACCTGGTTCCGTATTTCATGGCGGGACACCCCGGCTGCGACCTCCATGCGATGATCGGCCTGGCCGAATATCTCAAGCGGCACCGCCTGCGGCCCGAGCAGGTGCAGGACTTCATCCCCGCCCCGATGGACCTGGCCACGTGCGCGTACCACACGGGCATCGACCCGCTGACCGGCGAGGAGGTGTACGTGCCGCGCGGCGCCCGGGAGCGGCGGCTGCAACGCGCGCTTTTACAGTATTTCGTGCCGGAGAACTACGACGACGTGCGCCGGGCGCTGGAGCAGGCCGGCCGCACCGAC
>SKJM01000826.1 GCA_007122045.1 Planctomycetales bacterium
AGTCCATTCGCGAGCGGATGAGCTACCGGCGGCAATTGCGGGCGACGACCAGCGCGGGGCGCATGTCGGCCTTTTTTGTGGCCTCCCTCGGACCCATCATCTTTGTGTACATGTATTTCTTCCACACCGACTACATCCATACCATGCTCGAGTCGCCCGTCGGCCAGACGTTCCTGCTCGGTGCGGCGGTGCTGGAAGTGATCGGGCTGGTGTGGACCGCCCGATTGATGAAGCCCATGTATTAGGAATGACGAATGACGAATAACCACCCCAATCGGAGTTGACGCCATGATGATCCCGCTCTTTGTATTCCTTGCCGTTGCGTTGCTGTTCTTCGGCACGGCGATGCTGTTGACCCGCGCAGGCCGCACCGATCAGGCCGAGGTGTTCGCCGCCGGAGCGAAGCGGGCCCTGGTTTTCGGGCCCCTGACGCGGCCGCTGGCCGCGCTGCTGCCGATCGGTGAGAAGACCCGCAAACGGCTCGCCCTGGAGCTTTGCCAGGCCGGTTTCTACCACCGCCACGCCGCCACCGAGTACCTCGCGCTGCGGAATACCCTGGTCGTCGGCTGGGTGATCCTGATCGCAACGCTCATCGTCCTCGCGTCGCAACCCGGCGAGCCGCTCGACGTGCGGCTGCTCGCCGCCGGCGGGCTCGGCATGGTCCTGTTGTACGGGGTTCCGCGCCTGGTGCTCGGCAGCCGGGCCAAGGCGCGCGTCCGCCGCATCGAGTACTCCCTGCCCGACGCCCTCGACATGCTCAGCATGTGCATGACCGGCGGGCTGTCCTTCTCGCAGTCGCTTGCGCGCGTCGGCAGCGAACTGGCGCGCAGTTACCCGGACCTCGCCTGCGAACTGCGCATCGTCAGCCGGCAGGCCGATTCCGGGACGCTCAGCCGGGCGATCAAGGGCTTCGCCCAGCGGGTGGACACGCCGGAGGTGCAGTCGCTGGCGTCGGTCGTCGGCCAAACCGAGCAGCACGGCGGAGCGGTGGCGCCGGCGTTCCATCAGTTCGCCACCGACGTGCGGCGGCAGCGGCGCCAGCTTGCCGAAGAGAAGGGCAACCGGACGTCCATCCACATGCTCTTCCCGCTCGTGCTGTGTCTGGCCCCGCCCGTGTACCTGCTCCTGCTCACACCCGCGGCCATCGAGCTGCGCGGCTTTGTCATCGACGAGAACCGCCCCGGCGGCATTCTTTCGCCGGCCGAGGCGACCGAAGAACTGCGGTCGCCGTTCGCTTCGCCGGAAATCCAGAGGCCGGCGGAGTAAAGGAGACCGTGTGTCGGATGTCGGATGTTGGATGTTGGATGTCAGAGGAGGGCGGAAGGCTGACGCGTGGGTCCCGAACGGGGCTAAGGGACCCACGCCCAGCCGACCGACGGTGTCGACTCCGGCCTGTCGGAAGCGTCCGAACGTCCCGGCGCCACGTACGCCGGTTCCGGCACGACGTAGACCGGTTCCGGTACTACCCGGGACACTTCCGATGGTGCCTGCAAAGGTTCCACCCCGGCCCGCGAAGCCTCCGGCGCCACGTCCGCCGATTGCGATAGTACCTGCGAATTTTCGGGTGGTGCCTCGGCAGGTTCCACCCCCGCCCGCGAAGCTTCCGGCGCCACGTCCGCCGATTGCGATAGTACCTGCGAATCTTCGGGTGGTGCCTGCGCCGGTTCCGGCCATGCTTGCGAGGTTTCCCATGGCGCGTGCGCCGGTTCCGGGCGTACTTGCACCTCTTCGGGTGGCGTCCGGGTCGGTTCCGGCCATGCTTGCGAGGTTTCCCATGACGCCTGCGCCGGTTCCGGGCGTACCTGCACGTCTTCGGGTGGTGCCTGCGCCGGTTCCGGCCATGCTTGCGGGGTTTCCCATGACGCTTGCGCCGGTTCCGCGCGCACCGACGACGGTTCCGGCCGTCGAGGCTCGCTTGGCGGAGCCGCGGCTACCTCGTGGTCGATCGGCCGGCCCTCGAAATCAATCGTCGTATAATCTCGTGCCCGTGTGGCACCCCGCCGGTTCGATGAAACCGCTGCGGCCCTGGCCTGCCGCTCGAACTGCGCCAACTGGACCATGGCTTCGGCGGCGGGGATCATTTGCGGGTCGAGCGACAGGGCCCGGCTGTAGGCGGCCTTCGCGTTCTCCAGTTCGCCGCGGCGCGTGTACATGTAGCCCATGTTGGCATGGGACCTCGCCTCGGTTCCCGTCTGGCGGAACAGAGCGAACGCGGCCCGGTCGTCGCCTTTTTCGGCGAGCACCAGGGCCAGGTTGTTGGTCGCCGCTTCGTGGTGCGGGTCGATGTCCAAGGCCTGCCGGAACAGGGATTCCGCCACGTCCAACTGGTGTTGCAGGTACTGGCAGTACGCGGCGTCGCTGATGAGGGTGGGGTCGTCGGGTTTCAGCCGCAGGGCCCGTTCGAAGTACGCGTTGGCGTCCTCAAAGCGGCCCTTCCTCGCCTGAATGATCGCCAACCGGTGATGGATCACGGCGTTGTCGGGGCTCTTTTCCAACAGCGACCGGTACAGGCGTTCCGCCTCCAGGGTCTTCCCCCGCTGTTCGGCAAGTCGGGCCAGCGCCAGCGGCCCGTCGATCGACCGTTGCGCGGCGCGGTGGGGTGCGGGGTCGGACTGCCAGAATGGTCGAAAGCCGGAACAGCCGGCCAGCGCCGGGGCCAGGGCGAGCACGGCCACCAGTGCGAGTGTGGATCGCGTCATGTTCTTCCTCGGTCTTTCCAGTATTTTTCTTGGCTTGAGGCACGCCGCCCGGTTTGGGCCGGCGCGGCCAAAGCTTTCCTGCCCGGCGGCGCCGCAAAGGGAGGCCGGGCGCCCGATTCGCTCGGGCTGCCCGGCCGCTCAGCGTTCCTCGATTCTAGAACCGGCCGCCGGTCGTAAAGCCGCCGAAACCGCCATAGGGGGTTCCGAAGGTCCCGGCGCCGATGCCCGTGCGGTAGGCCGACTCGGCCTCGTCGGCCGTAAAGCCGGGCGTCAAGGCAGGGGCGACGACGACCCGCTCGTACGCGTCGGCAACGCCCATGGCCAGCAGCGAGCGGGCCACGATCTCGCGCCGCTGCATGTCCAGTTCGGGGTTGGGATGCACA
>SKJM01000578.1 GCA_007122045.1 Planctomycetales bacterium
CGGAGGCTTCTTCTACAGCATCCTGCCCTACCTCGAGCAGCAGAGCATCCACCAGTTGGGCGCGGGCCTGAGCGGCTGGGACAAGCGGCAGGCGCTGGGTGAGCAGCAGGCCCACCCCTTAAGCGTGTTGCACTGCCCCAGCCGTCGTCGCGCGATCGGCTATGCCGCGGGCGAATTCGCATCGCACCATTCCAATCGGCCACCCGGCGGAATGGCCAAGACCGATTACGCCGCCAATGCCGGCACGAACAGGTTCTTCGGCGCAGGTCCGGGCTCGGGCTGCGCGAACACGTACCCGAACTGCAACTGGCAGGTCTACTACAGCCACCGGGACAGCGGCGGCCCTTACTTCCCTGATTTTCCCACCATGGTGGAACTGTCCGACGGCATCGTCCACGTACGCAGCGAGGTCCGTCCGGCGCATGTCCGCGACGGGATGTCGAACACCTACCTGGCCGGCGAGAAATACCTCAACCCGAACAACTACTACACCGGCATCGCCCCCGACGACAACAACTCGGCCTACCAGGGCTTCGACTACGACACCGTCCGCTGGACAAGGCATGCTCCGTACCGAGACACACCCGACCTCCAGTGGGGAACGGAGACCAACCAGGACAGAAACGAATTTGGCGGTTCCCCATCGTATCGTTTCGGAAGCGCCCACCCGGGCTCGTTCCACATGGTCCTGTGCGACGGGTCGGTCCAGAGCGTCAGCTATTCGATCGATCCGGCGATTCACAGGAAACTCGGGGCTCGCAACAGCGGCGACACGCGCTACGACTCGCCCTTCTGAGGATTCAACCATGATACGCTCCGATTTCCTGCACCTTGGTCTGGTTTCAGGCCTTTTGCTCGTCGCGGGTTGCTCGTGCCGGCCGCGACCGGCGCTGCCGCCGTTCAACACGGCGATGGCCGCGCAGGCGGCCATCGAAACGTACGATGCTGACGGCAACGGCAAGCTCGACGCCGCGGAACTCGCCCGGTGCCCCGCCCTGCTCATCGCCCTCCCCCGGGCCGATACCGACGGCGACGGCGCGCTTTCGGCCGATGAAATCGCCGCGCATATTGCCCGGTGGGTCGATTCCGGCGCCACGCTGATGGACGCCGACGTGCTGGTCACGCTCGACGGGCGGCCGCTGGCCGGGGCCGAAGTGGCGTTCGAGCCGGAAGAGTTCCTCCGGCCCTACTTCATCGGGGCGTGGGGCGTCACCGGCGAGACGGGCCGAGCGCCGATGACCGCGCTCGACGCCACGCGCGAGGGCGAGGGCGTGCGCGTGGGCGCCTACCGGGTGCTTATTTCGAAGGCCGCCGACGGACGGGAGATCCTGCCCGCTCGCTACAACACCGCATCGCAGTTGGGCGTCGAAGTGGCCGGCGACGTGCCCGACTTGCCCACCCACCTGGAATTTCACCTCAAGAGCCGTTGAATGTCGAGAACGCGATCCAGCCCGTGAACGTGACGTGGCCCTGGGGCAGATTGCGGCACCGAGTGGTACAACGCGGCGCATCCGCGGCCAACGAGCCCTTCGACTTCACACGGCGACGAAACCTTTACTTTACGTTGACCTTGGAATTGGAACTGTACTAGAAACGCGAAAAGGAGAGACTGATGAAACGCACGTTACTGCTGGGCACGCTTGCCCTGACTTGCCTGATTGGCCGGGGCGTTGCCGCCGCTGCCTGGGAACCGAACACGGGCGACCTCGACACCGCCGTCAAGGCGGGCGATTTTGGCGGGTACTTCGAGAAGCTTACTGAGTGGCTCCGTCGGAAAGCGCCGGCCGACGCCAACCGGATATCGGCGGAGTCGTTGAAGGCGCTTCTCGAGGAATCCGTTTTTCGCAACACCCTGTACCAACGGCAATTCATCGCAAAGCACGGGGTCGACCAACTCGACGCCTTTGCCCGCGACGGTGACGGCAATCGGACGTTCCTGGCGTGGCTGCTGCCCAACACCGAGGCCCTCGGGCTGTATCTTGAGAGCGTCGTGCCTGTGGGCCTCGCAGCCCGCGAGCAGAACCGCTACACGCTTCCCACGGCCACCCTGGAAAGGTGGCAACAGCTCTTCCATGCCGACCCCGAGTCGCGCGAGGGCCTGTACTTGAAGCTGGCCATGGCCGTTTCCGTGGCGCCGCCGGGAAGCGGCGACCCGGGCGCGGGTCAGAAACGACCGCCCGAGACGCCGTTGGATCGCTACAAGCACTTCAAACTCGCACACCAAAACGGGGAGCTGTTCCCCAGTTTCGACCACCTTACCGTGTGGGAATATCAGAAGGTGGTTCAGTCCGGCGCGTCGAACGAGGATTTGGCGTGGGCGCGGGAGATGATCAACACCTGGCGGCCCGACCTGCGGGAAAATGAAATGGTCGTCAACTCCACCAGCCAAGTATGGTACAGAAACTCCCCGCATCCCTATACCGACTATAAGGCCGTGCTGTCGGGCGGCGGGAAATGCGGTCCGCGGTCGTCGTGGTCGATCATGATTTGCCAGGCGTTCGGCATCCCGGCCACCGGGGTGCGGCAGCCGGGCCACGTTTGCGTCGCCTACAAGACGGCGTATCCCGAGACTGAACCCCAGCCGGGCAGCGCCTGGAAGGTGGGCTACGGCCGGGGATGGCACGTTTCCAGGGTCCATGGGCTTTCGGGCGAGGAGTTTCTCGAAGCCATGGAGGAGCGTTCGGCCGAGCACCACTTCTCGCAGGTGGAGCACTTGCGATGGCTGGCCTCGGCGCTGCCCGCCGACGATCGCGCCGCCGCGGTCATGGAAGCGGCCCGCGCCGTCCAGAAGTCCGTTCCGGCCGTCGAGACCGATCACACAGCATCGTTGCGGGCTGAAGAGGCCGAATTGGAAGTGGCCCCGGAAGTCGAGACGACCGAAGCTTCGACGCCGGACGGCCCAATTCGTGTGGCGCCCGGCACGACGCGCATCGACGCTGCGGCGTTTTCCCGGGCATCGGGGGTGCTCGTGCCGGCCCAGTTTACGGGCGGCAAGCAGGTGAATTTCCAGGCGTGGATCGACCAGGGCGAGGTCGAATACGTTCTCGACATTTCCGCGGCCGGAATGTATACTATAACCG
>SKJM01000504.1 GCA_007122045.1 Planctomycetales bacterium
CATCTGGCCGAAGAAATCGCCCACGCCCCGGATACCGTCCTTCCAAATGCCCCGTTCCTCGCCCAGCGTGGCCATCTTGTGCATGGGTGTCGCCACATAGCCGCCTATCGAGTTCAGCGAGGCTAGCGCCCCATAGCCCCAGTTCGGGTCGTCGCCCATCATGATCCAGGCGAGCCCGCCGGGATACCAGCCGTGGAACAGGTTCATGTAGGGCCGTTGAATCTGGTGCTCGACCTTGCCGATCAGCGTCGGGTCGGCCAGCGGCTGGTACGAGTCGCACCTCACCTCGCCGCCGCCGAGACTGGTGTTGCCCGGCGAGCCATGCCCCCATTCGTGATAGAAGGCCGCCCACGCCGCATCCCGGATTGCCATGGCGTTCACTCCGCCCCCGGCGAACCCCGGTATGTTGACCCCGTCCGCCCTCGTATTGGGGATCTTGATAAAGTGGAGCGGCCATGACTCCCGCGGCTCATTCCAGTAGTGCCGCCGTTCCCCCGCGTACTCGACGTAGGCCCAGAAGTCCTCGAAGTGACGGATCGTCGCCTCGCGAAACTGCTCGGCCTGTTCCTTCTGCTCCTCATTCACCCAGGGGCTCCAACCGCCGAGCGGGGGTTCCGAGCCGGAGTGGAAATGGAAGAAGTCGCTGTAGATGTCGTACGTGCCCGGCTTGAAGAGTTCGCCCACGGTCCGCGGCTTGGTCCTGATCGGTGACGGCGCCTGCATCGCGCGCAGCCGGTCCATCTCCTTCTCGTAAAGGTCCAGAAGGTACGCCTGGTCGGCGTCGATGAACGAGCCGCGGGTGAAACAGCGTTTGCGCCCGTCTTCCAGTCGCAGCACGACTGCCGGGCACATGCCCTCGCCCCTCACTCGCCTGTCGATCTCCGAAGCGAACGGAGGATAGCTTTCCCTGCTCCTGCTCCCGATTCCGCGGAATCCCAGCAGGTGCGCCTTGAACTCCTTCTTGCCCCGCAGCGTTTCCTGCCACCATTTGCGGTACGGACTGGCCTTGATGAGCGGCTCCACCTCGCTCGTGCGGATCGTCCAGGTGCGCAGCTCCACGCCTTCCGGCACGTCGACAATATCGACGCCCTTCTTCGGCCACCACTGCACCACGCGCCTGGCGTAGGCGGCGGCGTCGCCATCCTCCTCGATCTTGTCCAGTCCCACGTCCGGCCGGCGTTCCCCGGGATACTGGATGTTGCGAAAGTAGTCATAGGCCTCCTGCGCGAACGATTCGCCGGCAAGGAAGACGGCCGACGAAAGGCCGAGCACTACGATGTAGAACGCTGATCTTTTCACGATGGTTACTCCCGTTACTTCGTTACTTCGTTACTTCGGTAGGCGGCACCTGCGTCGAGGCCGCCTTTCACTCCGCCAATTCACGTTCGAGAGAGCCGCATCCGCGCGGGGCGCTTGTGGTCGCCGTCCACTCTCTTTCCCGCGCCTCGTACGCGGTCTTCAAGTCTTCGACCCTGAAGGGACTTTCAAGCAAGCGGACGCGCTCCAGCGGGAAGGGGCGAACCTTCGGCAGCGCGCCGCGGGGTTCCGCGCAAGCGAGGGCGGGCAGGCTCCACAGAATCACCATCAAGAACGCTCGTTGGTATCTCACGTTGGCGGTCCCTTCAGGATAATACTTGCCTCGAGCGCGGTGGGCGACCACGCAACAAAAGTTGTCACGCTCGGAATGGCGCCCACACCGGACGGAAACCTATTCCGCCCGCTCCCGGCGCTTGCGGTCGCGGTCGATTTCCAGCTCCCACGCCGCGTGCGCGGCCTTGAGCCTCTCGATAATTTCCGGATGCTTCTCCGCGAGGTCTTCCTTCTCGGCGGGATCGGCGTGGAGATCGTACAGTTTGGCGGCCTGCTCGCTGAAGCCGCCCTTGCCGTCGTAGCTGCCCACCAGCTTCCACTTTCCCTCGCGAACTGCCACGGCCTTCAGATACCGCCAGCACAGGGCGCGCCGGGGCAGGGCCTCGCCCTTCAACAGCAGCGGCCCAATGTCCATCCCGTCCAGTTCCAGGTCCTGCGGCAGCTTCACTCCGGCCAGACCCAGGAAGGTGGGCAGCATGTCGAGGATCGTGGCCGGCTCGTCGGTGACGACGCCAGGCTGGATGGTGCCGGGCCAGGAGGCGACGGCGGGCACGCGAATGCCTCCTTCCAGCAGCGAGTGCTTGCCGCCATTGAGCCCGCCCGTCGAGCCCGCAAGATACGACGGGCCATTATCCGAGAGAAACATGACCAGGGTGTGCTCCGTCAGCCCTTCCTTGTCCAGGGTCTTGATCAACTCGCCGATGGTTTGATCCATCCTCTGGATCATCACGGCGTATGCGGCGTCTCGCTGCTCCTTGTCTTGCTCAATCTTGTGCCGGACCGCTTTGCCGTCGATCATCTCGATCTGCGGCCCGTCCTCCGGCCCCTGGAAGGGGCTGTGCGGCGCCTGATGGGAAACGAACAGGAAGAAAGGCTTGTCCTTGTGCTCCTTGATGAACTCGATGCTGTGCTGCCCGATCAGGTCGGTGGCGTAACCATCGCCCGGGGTCTTCTCCAGCCCGTCCCACCAGTCGTAGCCGATGCGCGGGTTCACGTGCGTGTGGTAGTCGAGAAAGCCCGACAGGTGCCCGATGAAGCGGTCGAAGCCGCGATGGATCGGATTGAAGTTCTCGGCGTAGCCCAAATGCCACTTGCCGAACAGCCCGGTGGCGTAGCCGCCGCGCTTCAGTTCCTCGGCCACCGTTCGTTCGTTCAGCGGGAGCCCGCTCTCGAGGTCGGCGGGCGTGAAGACGTGCTCCGCTCCGCACCGCACGTGCGAGCGGCCCGTCAGGAACCCGGCCCGTGTCGGGCTGCATACCGGCGCGTTGACGTAGAAGTTGGTCAGCCGCATCCCAGCGGCGGCCATCGCGTCGATGTTCGGCGTTTGGATGTCCCGGCTGCCAAAGCAACCCAGATCGCCGTAGCCGAGGTCGTCGGCGAGTATTAGTACAATGTTTGGTACACTGCCAACCGTCTCTTTTCCCTCGCATTTCGTTGGTGCTATTGACAGATACAGGGTGAGGATGGTAAGTATAAGTGTAGC
>SKJM01000009.1 GCA_007122045.1 Planctomycetales bacterium
ACCTGTGGAACTATCGGACCGAAGACGGACGGAGCATCCGGGCGGCGCTCGATTTCCTCGTGCCGTACGCCCGGGGCGAGCGGGAGTGGAAGCACCGGCAGATTCGCCCGATTTCCTACCAGACCCTGATTCCCCACCTTCGCCGCGCGGCGGTCGCGTACGGGGAACCCGCCTACGCGGAACTCGCCGCCCGGCTGGCCGACGACTCGACCGCGGCGGCGCGCTTCCAACTGACCTACCCCTTGGCCCATTGACGGGAGACCGCTGCAAACCGAACGTACGGCCAGACGACTCCCCGGAGTTGAGGCCGTTCCCCGAGGCATTGTCCTTGGAAGCTCGGCCAAACTCGTGACGAATGGGGCGTACCGTCCACACGTGACGCGGCACATCCATTCGATCCGATCAAGATCGCGGCTTGCCGCCGGGTGAGCCACTGCTGAGTCGTTCGACCCAGCGTTACTTGGCATGCTCAAGAACCTGCCCGGAAGAAAGAAACGCTTTGGCCGACTCCTTGGAAACCGCCGGCAACGCGAGCACGTCAAAATCGATCAGATTGAATTCGTCGCTGTCAGAAACTTCGATGTCCAATTCCGTCAATGCATCCGTAAGCGCCTGATCGAACTCAACCTTCCGTTGGGTTACGACGAACAGAAGATTGTTTTGGGGCCGGATTGTCACATGGGCCGTCCGAATGGCGTCCCGGTGTTGATTGATCCACTCGACCAACCTTCCCAGCAACTCCGTAAGTTGGCGATTGAAGGCATTGACGCCTTTGTCGAACGCGAAGCACGCCGCGACCGCTTGTCGCATGCTCATGACGATACGGTCGGCTTCTTCGCTGGAAACAACGACTTGGCGGCTGTCGTCCTGCTCGTCGAGCAGCACGGCGGAAACGGGCTTGGTGGTTTGCCTTTTGACAAACCGCGGCGGGCTGGGTATGGTAGAGTAGGCATACCCCGCGCGCTTCGGGGATGCGATTTTCACATACGCTTTCCATGCAGGAAGGACTTTTCCCCAGGGACACTTTTTCCCACGGTACGCCAGGAGATGAGTCATGTATCGACGTATCGAGTGGTCGATTGGAGGGGGCATTGCCCGGTGTTGGTGGCTGGCCGTCGGCTGCGCGCTGGCGGCCGGATGCGGCGCGGAGCGGCTGCCCGTCTCCGGCGAAGTGCGGTATGAGGGGCGGCCGGTCGAGGTGGGCCAGATCACCTTCGAGCCGTCCACGCGCTTCTCGGCCGAAATCACGGCCTCCGACATCCTCAACGGCGCGTTCGAGCTTTCCGGGCCGGACGGGCTGCCGCCGGGTGAATACCACGTCCGGATCACGGCCATGCGGCGGCGCGAGCCAGACGCGCCTGCAATCGGCCTCGACGGCCCGCCGCCCGGTTTGCCCGAACAGTACATCCCCGAAAAGTACAACGAGCGGACCACGCTGCACGTCGAGGTGACGCCCGACGAGACCAACCACTTCGCGTTCGACTTGACACGCGACGATTGACCTGCGGGGTGGCTGCGGGCACGGCCTGAGCCGAACAAGTCAGTCGGGCGCCGCCATCGTGGCGACCTCACGATCGAGGCGGTCGCCCAGCCGATCTTTTACCACTTCCAAGTCGTAGCGCGTTTGCAGATTCAGCCAGAACCGTTCGGTCGTTCGGAAAAAGCGGGCCAGGCGAAGCGCTGTGTCGGCCGTAATCGAGCGCTGCCCCCGAACGATTTCGTTGATTCGGCGCGGCGGCACGCTGATGTCTTTTGCCAGCCGATATTGGCTGATACCCAACGGCGACAGGAACTCTTCCAGAAGCACTTCCCCTGGATGGACGGGGGGCGGTTTCCGTCGTGGCATGGCGGTACCTCAATGATAGTCCGTGATCTCAACGTCATAAGCGTCCCCCGCCTCCCAGCGGAAGCAGACCCGCCATTGATCGTTGACGCGAATACTGTATTGTCCTTCCCGATCGCCGCGGAGCTTTTCGAGTCGGTTGGCGGGCGGAACCCGCAGATCATTCAGAGATTCCGCAGCGTCTACCAGCAGCAGTTTGCGCAAGCCACGCCGTCGGACCGGTGGCGGGAACCTCTTAACCGGCTCCCGCTGGAACAGGCGTTTCGTCTCTTCGTCGGCGAACGTCCGGATCATATGTGTCGATTATACCGACCGGCGGCAGCAACGTCAAGTGATCGGCTTTCATTGTGCCCGTGCTACTCGCCCAGCAGGTGCCGCACAAAGAACTCCTCCATGCGCCGCCGCCCGTACCCGCCCATCCCGTGCCCGCCGCCGGGGATGACCAGCAGGTCGAAATCCTTGTCGGCCTTGATCAACGCGTCGACGAACCGCATGGTCGATTCCGGCGGTACGTTGCGGTCCATCTCGCCGACGATCAGCAGCAGCTCGCCCTCCAGCCGGTGGGCGTTCTCGATGTTCGACGACTCGGCGTATTGCGGCCCCACCGGGTAGCCCATCCATTGCTCGTTCCACGAGGCCTTGTCCAACCGGTTGTCGTGGCAGCCGCACGAGGCGACGGCCGCCTTGTACCATTGCGGATGGAACAGGACCGCCCCGGCCGCGCTCTGGCCGCCGGCCGAGTTGCCGTACACGCCCAGCCGGTCGAGGTCGTAGTGGGAATACTTCCGGGCGACCGCCTGGTGCCAAAGGATGCGGTCGGGGAAACCCGCGTCCTTGAGGTTCTGCCAGCATACGTCGTGGAACGCCTTCGACCGGTGCGCCGTGCCCATGCCGTCGATCTGCACCACGATGAAACCGCGGTCGGTCAGCGAGGCGAAGCGGCGCTCGGCGCTGAAGCGTTTGGGTACGTAGGCGCTTTGCGGGCCGGCGTACAGCGACTCGATGACCGGGTATTCCCGGTTCGGGTCGAAGTTGCGGGGGCGGCAGATGATGCCCCAAATGTCGGTCTTGCCGTCCCGGCCCTTGGCCACGAACACCTCGGGCGGCTCCCATCCGCCGCCGGTGAGTTCGCTGATGTCGGCCCGTTCCAACTCGCACACGAGCCGGCCGTCGCACGCCCGCCGCAGGGTGTGCACCGGGGCCAGGTCCACGCGGCTGTAGGTATC
>SKJM01000321.1 GCA_007122045.1 Planctomycetales bacterium
TCGACGAGCCCGCCTTCCGCGAGGGCCTGCCCCTGCGCCGCGACCAGTGGGCCGGGTATTTCCGCTGGGCGGTCGATTGCTTCCGGCTGGCGGCCGCCGGCGTCGGCGACGCCACGCAAATCCACACGCACATGTGCTATTCCGAGTTCAACGACATCATCGACTCGATCGCCGCGATGGACGCCGACGTCATCTCGATCGAGACCTCGCGCAGCAACATGGAACTGCTCGACGCCTTCGTGCGGTTCGAGTATCCCAACGAAATCGGCCCCGGCGTGTACGACATCCATTCGCCCCGCGTGCCCACGACCGAGTCGATGGTGCAGCTTCTGCGCAAGGCGCTCGAGGTGCTCCGGCCCGAACAGGTTTGGGTGAATCCCGACTGTGGGCTGAAGACCCGGCGCTGGGAGGAGGTGCGCCCGTCGCTTGTGAATATGGTGGCCGCGGCCGGAGCGGTGCGCAGCGAGTACGCACGCTGAAGCGTGAACTCCAACCGTGGGGCGTTCCGAGCCCGTTCCTGCCCGGCAGGGCCTGCCTCAGAACCGTCCGGTGCCGTACCAGTGGCTGCTGCTACTGGCCTGCATGTCGTAGCCGAAACGGCGATGGAACCGGACCATCATGCCGTAGTGCGGCGGGGAACCGCGCCAAATGCGCACCATGTTCAAGGCGCCGTCGACGATGTCGCGCCCCGGGCCGGGCGAGGCGATCTCGCCGCCCATCAGCCCTCCCGCGTGATGGCCCACGCCCCGGCTGGTCATCAGGACCGAGTTCCGCTCGGCGCCGGCCATGCGGGCTTCGCAGGGCACGCCGTCGGCGCTTCGCAGCCGGGTGTTCTCGCCGTGCCCCTTGCTGACCCGGATGGCCCACATGAGCGTCCGGCGGGTGAGGGTTTCCGGCTCCAGCAGGAGGAATTCGTTTTCCCGCTCGGCCTCGCTGAAAACCCGGTTGCCGGGGTTCGGGCCCAGGTACTTATGCGGCATCACACTGACTACGTCGCCGTGGTACGGCTTGCTTTCGTCGGTGAAGTCGTATACGACCAGGCCCGTGTTCTCGCGCATCGGCCGGAAGTCGACGAACTGCAACAACCGCCGGACCGGGCCCTGTCTCGTTGGATACTGACGCTCCGTCGTCTGCCGCAGGCACACGTAGCCGTGCAGCAGCGGGATCGATCGGTCCCTCGGCTGGAAACGCTCGCCGGGTTCATCCACGGCAATCAACAGCATCTTGCCTTCCTGCTCGGCCAGCCGGCGGGCCTCGAAATAATCGTCGTGCCACGTGACGGCCGGCGCTTCCTCGCGGCGCCCCGCCGCCAGCGCGAGCATGGCGTGCGTACCCTCCTTGGTGAGCAGCCGCGCGGGAATGTTGTACGTGAGCCGGCCGTGGTTCGGTCCCTCGTGCTTCAGGTCCAAAATGCCAATGCCCGGCGAGAAGCGGAAGTTCCGCATTCCCACGTGGCTGAGCAACTCCGACGATTCTTCCAGCCGCAGCCGTACCAGCACCATCTCCCGCAGGGCGTCGGCCAACTCGAGGTCGGGCGCGAATCGCTCCTCGGCGCTGTCGACGGCAATCAGCAGCAGCTTCTTCGCCGATTTCGCCCGGTTGTACGCCGTCTGGTAGTCGGTGTACCACTTCAGGCCGAAGGCGTCGGGCACCACGTCTTCGCCGTGCCGCCGGGCGATGTCGTCGAGCACCTGCGCCACCGTGCCCGGCGCCTGCGCCTCGTCCAGCAGCAGGGCGGCCATCACGTGCCTCATTTTCGGCCCTTCATACTTCAGATTGATGACCGCAACGCCGGGCTGCTGCTCGAGATTGCGGAACGCGGCCGACTCGATGATCGTGACCGGCTCACCGCCTTGTTCGATGGTGGCATCCAGCGGAATCGCCACCGGCACGTGCGCGGCAAGCATGGCCGCAGCCGCCGCGTCGGGTTCGTATCGGGTTTCGGGCCCGTAGAACGAAACGATCAGCAACCGGTTCGATTCCTGGGCCTCGCGGTACGCCGCGCCGTAGTCTTCGCGCCAGGACAACTCGGCGGCAACGGCCGTGCCCATCATCAAGAACAGCGCGCAGGGGATCCCAAGACTTCGCATACATTCACTCCTTTCCATTGGGGTAGGTGTCCGGCGGCCGTTTTCGTAGCCGCCGCGTTTGCAAAAAAACGATGGCACGCCGCCGGCATGCAACCCACTTGCAAACAGCGTGGTTCAGGCGAGTCGTGTCGGGCGGACGGGGCGGGCCGGTCGCCGGGCTCGCACGGTTGCGAGCACAGGCGGGGCCCCGTCGCGACGCGTCTCTCGCGATCGGCCGTTCCCCAGGTGGGAGGCAGTACCCGGCGGGGGGTGGATCTGCCGCTAGGGCAGGGGGCGCCGGCGGCAGAACCAATCAGGGCAAAGGTTGGTAAGGTTGGCAGGGACGTCCATGAGACGCCATAACGAGCGTAAGTTGAGCAGACGGGAAGGCCCCTGTCAAGCACCGGGCATCCAAGAAATTGGGCAGAATCCTCAGACTGCCCGCCCGTGACCGCGGATACCACGCTCTCCAAGCCACTCGGTCAATGACGCCAACGAGTAGGTGGCACCCATCCGAAATGACAGGTTGGAGGACGGCACACGGATAGCGAAGAGCACTTTCGTGCTGGGTGGCTTGCCCCGAAAAAGCGGGGTGGCGCCGTCGCGAAAACTACATCAGCCCCGTAAGCCAGCCGAAGCCCAATGCGCCGACAACCTGCCTGGCCCGTTCGGCCCCGACGTCGAAGTTGTAGGCCGAAAGCTCCATGATGAAAATCAGGGTGCCCACCAGCAGTGCGAGCAGTGCAACGCCCATCATGACGGTATACGGATCGGTGCGGCCGATGGCAGCCAGGATGCGCCGCCCACGGCCTTCCGGCTTTTCGGCGTCTTCTTCTTGCTGCTCCTCTTCTTCCTCGCCGGTCTCGCCCTCCGCCTTTTCGACGCCGAACTCACCGGTTTCTTCGCCGAAATCGGGCATCGGCGCCTCGCCGGCGCCCCCCTCAGGCTCCTCGGCGGCTTCATCCACCGAATCCATCGATTGGAAGGCAA
>SKJM01000836.1 GCA_007122045.1 Planctomycetales bacterium
AATCGTTCCAGTGGTCCCTCTCTGGCGGGTTGTCGGGCATGGGATCCCCACTCGGGTCGGGGTTTGATGTGGGCTGCGCGTGGGCGTCTGCCATGTCGTAGGCGGCATTTGCCCCCTTTTCGCGGTCTGTCATACCTAGAATATCCGGGAAAGGCCAGCCGCCATCGCCAGCCGCGCAATGCGCACAGGCTGCGATACGGCAAATCATTTAGACTAAATCCCCAGTATATAGTCTTCGGGCGAATACGCAAAGGCAGTTCGGCAAAGCAAGATCCGCAAACCTATCAGGTGCAAAGACCCCCTCTGGCGAGGCACACTGGAATACCAGCAGGCACCCGGTTGTTCGCTACTCCCAAGGCCGATAAAATACGGCCCGACGGTGACGACAAACGCACATTTCACCATACGCATAGGAGTAAACGAAGACCATGTCAGAGAAAAAATGCGATTTCGGACTAATCGGGCTGGCCGTCATGGGCGAGAACCTGGCCCTGAACGTGGAGAGCCGCGGGTATAGCGTGGCCGTGTTCAACCGCACGGTCAGCAAGGTCGACGACTTCATGACCGGCCGGGCCGCGGGAAAGAACTTCGTTGGGGCGCACTCCCTGGAAGAGTTGGTCCAGAGCCTCGCAACCCCGCGCAAGGTCATGCTCATGGTCAAGGCCGGGGCGGCGGTCGACGACTTCATCGAGCAAGTCATCCCGCTGCTTGCGCCGGGCGACGTCATCATCGA
Source organism: Planctomycetales bacterium (assembly GCA_007122045.1). Lineage (GTDB taxonomy): Bacteria > Planctomycetota > Planctomycetia > Pirellulales > Thermoguttaceae > PWXP01. Next base: position 734 of record SKJM01000836.1, read on the forward strand.
CGGCGGCAACACGCACTTCGCCGAAACGGAACGGCGCACGAAGTACGTCGAGTCGAAGGGGCTGCTGTACATCGGCACCGGTGTTTCCGGCGGCGAGGAGGGGGCGCTGAAGGGCCCGAGCATCATGCCCGGCGGGAGTTCCGACGCCTGGCCGCTGGTCAAGCCCATCTTCCAGGCCATTTCCGCGAAGGTCGGCGCGAACAACGATATTCCCTGCTGCGAGTGGATCGGGCCCCGCGGCGCCGGCCACTACGTGAAAATGGTCCACAACGGCATCGAGTACGGTGATATGCAACTCATTTGCGAAGCCTACTGGATGCTCCGCAACGCCCTGGGCATGAGCAACGACGAGCTTTACGAGGTGTTCTCCGAATGGAACCAGGGCGATCTGGACAGCTACCTGATCGAAATCACCCGCGATATCTTCAGCGTCAAGGACCCGGAAGGCGACGGCCACCTGGTCGATAAGATCCTCGACACGGCCGGCGCGAAGGGCACCGGCAAGTGGATGAGCCAGTTGGCCCTCGACCTGGGTGTGCCGAGCACCCTGGTGACCGAGGCGGTGTACGCCCGGTGCCTCTCGGCCATGAAGGACGCGAGGGTTCGGGCGAGCAAGACATTGAAGGGCCCCTCGGCCAAGTTCCGCGGCGACCGCGCGAAGTTCATTGAGGAAGTCCGCCAGGCCCTGTACGCCTCGAAGATTTGCAGCTACGCCCAGGGGTTCGTGCAGCTTCAGGCGGCAGCCAAGGAGCACGACTGGCCGCTGGATTTCGGTTCCATCGCGCTGCTGTGGCGGGGTGGGTGCATCATCCGCGCCGTGTTCCTGCAACGCATCAAGGAGGCGTTCGACAAGGACCCGAACCTGGAGAACCTGTTGCTGAACCCGTATTTCAAGTCGGCCGTGCGCAAGGCCCAAACGGCCTGGCGCCACGTGCTGACCACCGCCGTGCGGCTGGGCATTCCCACGCCCGCCTTCGCCACGGCCCTGGCGTATTACGACGGGTACCGGAGCGAGCGCCTGCCGGCCAACCTGTTGCAGGCCCAGCGCGACTACTTCGGCGCACACACGTACCACCGGGTCGATAAGCCGGGCGAAGGCCCCTTCCACACCGAGTGGCTTCAGCTTCGACGATAGTACCAGCCGAAGGGGACAGTCCCCGTGTGAACGCGTAAGGAGAGATCCATGTCTGCGGAATACTTGCAACACATGTTCGGGCTCGACGGAAAGACGGCCGTGGTCATCGGCGGCGGCGGCGTATTGGGCGGCGCGCTGGTGCGCGGGCTGGCCGGCGCCGGCGCGTACGTCGTGGTGGCCGACCTCGACGACCGGTTGTGCCGCGAGCGGGTGGCCGAGGTCGAGGCCGCCGTCGGGAAGGCGAGTTCCTGCCTCATCGACGTCACGCGGCGCGAATCGCTCGAGAACCTGCTGGCCGAGGGGAAGAAGGTTTCCGGCCGGGTCGATATCCTGGTCAACTGCGCCGGCGTGAACCACGGCAGCCCGTTCCTGGAGCACTCCGCCGACCAGTGGGACCGGGTGATGGCGATCAATCTGAAGGCCGTGTTCGAGGCCTGCCAGGTGTTCGGCGCACATATGGTCGAGGCCGGCGGCGGGGCGATCGTCAATATCGGCAGCGTGACCTCGCACCTGCCGCTGTCGCGGGTGTTCGCCTACTCGGCCTCCAAGGCCGGCGTGCTGAACCTGACGCGCAACGTCGCCGACGAGCTGGCGGTGAAGAACGTGCGGGTGAACGCCATCTGCCCGGGCTTCTTCCCGGCCGAGCAGAACCGGAAGCTGTTGGGGCCCGAGCGGATCGACAACATCATGCGGGGCACGTCGATGCGGCGCTTCGGCGAACCGGACGAGTTGATCGGCGCCCTGCTCTTGCTGGTTTCAGACAAGGCAGGGGGGTTCATCACCGGGACGCACGTGAACGTCGACGGCGGATTCACCGCCGCATGGTTCTGAACCGGGGGCGGCAACCATGCCCCACACGATTGTCATTTTCGGTGCTTCGGGCGATTTGACCAGCCGCAAGCTGATCCCCGCCCTGTACGAACTGCATCGCAAGGGCCGTCTGCCGGAGGCCACGCGCATTGTCGGCTTCTCCCGCACACCGCTGAGCGACGCCGCGTGGCGCGAGCTGTTGCGGGAGTCGACGGCCAGGTTCGTCGGCTCCAGCTTCCGCGCCGGCACGTGGGACGCCTTTGCGCCTTCGATCCGCTATCACCCGGGCGACATCGGCCGCGGTGAGGATTTCGCGTCGCTGAAGGAGTACCTGGCCGCTTGGGAAGGCGAGGCGGGGGCGACGCGCGTCTACTACC
>SKJM01000809.1 GCA_007122045.1 Planctomycetales bacterium
CCCGCTGCGGATTTCCGGTGCATACGTGTTTTTCGACGAATCCGTGTGCGACCGAAGGACCGCCTCCCGTCAGCCCGTTTCGTACACAGTTACCCCCCCCATGAGCTGGGGCCACGCGGCACCTTCACGGAGGGTCAACGACTTCATTTTCGCCCCAATGTCGAGCGGGGTCAACCCCCGGCCACGAAGAAATTCTCGTAGCGGTTTCACGGAGGCCACCACACGGGCTGGGCGACGGCCTCGCCGGCACGGCCTATGCCTACACCACCAGCACGTTACCGGCCGCTCGCACCCGGCCTCCGGCGGCGGCGTCGAAGGCTACTTCCGCCGCTCCGAGTCCAGTCTCTCCAGTCTTTTATTGGTCGGCCGCGGCGATCATGTAGTCACATCGTCGGTCCCGCGAACGACCAGCGTCACCGGGCCGCCGCCCAAGACGCATCCATTGGCTTCCGACCGGATCGGCGGCTCCGGTGCACGCAATAGTTCGGCACCCCTGGATTCATTGCCCAAATCGGCAACGCATCTCTGCCGCAGCCGTGCGGATGCGGTGCGGCGACTGGCCCGCCGGACCTGGATTCATTGCTCAAATCGGCAACGCATCTCTGCGCCCGGAATCCCGCCTTCCGCACGGACCCGGGCACGTGAGCGCTCAATCAAGTCAAGAAACTCACGATTCGTGCTGAGAGCGACGGTTTCCATATCCGCGTTCTGGATCGGCACGAGGGCAGCCACAGGCTGGCCGTCACTGGTTACTACCAGCGCATCGTTGCCGATGTCCGTTGTGTACTCGGCCAGCGACGCGGTTGCGGCCGCCCGTTCGATAACCTTCATAGTTTGATCTCCTTCCCACCAATCAAGACGCGGTTGCGATCCTTGACGCCGACCGCCACAATCGTCACCACTTGCTCTGGCATTTCTTCAATCTCATAGTACACCCGAAGCTCCTCGATCCGCAGTTCCCAAGGCGCCTGCGGGTTCGGACGCATCGGTTTGCGGTTTCTCGTCTCGACTCCGGGCTCATGCTCCAGTTGCTCGTCTACGCCATCGAACACCATCGCACGCTGCCGAGCAGTCAGTGCCCGGAGGTGTTTGTCAGTCGCCGGCGAGTAGTCGATTCGGTACGCCAAATCAGGAACTCCTCGTCTACGTGTCCGTCGCACCACCGCCGTGCCGAACTTGTATTCATCCCGCCGGCCCGTGGCCGTGCTCATTCATTAGCCCCGGCGGTTCGGCGTGATAAGAACCGCCGTCTCAACGCCAATTCTGGCCCGTAACCCGTTGCCAGTCAAGACCCGGGTTATCAGGGTGACGCTTTAAATGTTAACTCTCGCCCTGGTGGCGGCCAATCGGCTGCGCCGGTAGCGCATTCTCCCGTAAAGGACCGTACCAAGGGCAACGGCGGCGCCACCGTACCCGGCGGCGGCAAGGAATTCACGCCGATCCTATAGCTGCACCTCTCGCTGCGGATTTCTGGTGCATACGTGTTTTCGACGAACCCGTGTGTGACCGAAAGACTGCCTCCGTCAGCCCGTATCGTACACAGCTACCCCATGAGTTGCGGATGCGCCGACCCCTCGCGGAGGGCCAATGAGTTCATTTTCACTCCAATGTCGAGCGGGGTCAACCCCCGGACGCGAAGACTTTTCGCAGCGCCTTCACGGCAAACCCCCGCACGGATGCATCGCCACCCGCCCGTAAGGGTAGGGTCACCATCGAATCACTCTTCAGCCGGCTTTGCACGGACCAATAAAACGCGCGCGATGGAAATGGACCAGGAACAATGGTCGAACCGATGTGGTCACAATCTGTGACCTCATCCGACGACCGTTCGGCTATCCGGTCGCAAATCGCGACCGCATCCAAACGGAACGTGCGCTACCGGCCGTACGCGTTCACCGGGCACGGGGCGATTGTGACGGCCGGCATGCTCAACACCCCGCGCTGTCAAGGTAAGGCTTGGCATCGGGGGCCCCCTTCTTTGGAGTGCGAAGGCTCGACGCCGCTATGGTTTGCGTCAGCTTTGGCATTTCGCTGGTGGCTTTTCGAGGCGCAGGGAAAAGGCACAGCCAAAGCGGCGTCAAGCCTCCGCACTCCACAAGTACGGTCTTGGTGTGAAGGGCCAGGAGTGAGCGACGCGGATGGAATGTCCGCCGCTCTCGTTCACCGCTTGGTTTCGTCGTGTTATCGGCGTTACGGTTCAACCGGTTCAACCTCGAAACCGGCAATCCTGAAATGACGATCAAAGGAAAACGCACATTTGATGTGTTCTCTTGTCATGAGCACGAACGAAACACAATCGGTGAAGCTGACGCCTTGGTCGGCGTACTTCTGCAACAGCTCCACGGCCGCAAACTCGTCGTTTTCGTCCGGGCGAAGAATCGAAAGCGCCGCGGAGTGAAATAGATTTCGGGCGCGTTCAGCCGCGAATTGATAGGTTGATCTTCGGGCCAGAAGCGTGATCGTTTCATCGAGCACGAAATTGCTGGTGAAACATCGTCGCCGATCGTTCCGCAACGTTCGCCATTGTTCGATAGCGGCATCGTGATACTGATCACGCTCGATGTATCGAGCCACGAATGCGCCCGTGTCGATGAAAATCACGAGGCGTCTCCATAAAGATAGCGGTCATGATTTGCCGCGACGTCATCGGGACCACCATCGCGATAAACGGCTGTATCCGCGAACAAGGGATCTTCGGCCGGTTGCTGAGCCAGCGCGTGCTCGAGCGATTCGCGCAAGAAGTCCGGAACCGACATGCCTCGCGCATTGGCCTCGCGCTCGATTCTCGCTTTCAGCTCTGGCGGAAGGGAAATCTGCGTGTTCATCGGGATACCTCACGATCAGGAGCGCCTCACAAGTGTCCATTCTACCCAATCCGCTCAACGTGGCCAACCGTTCCCTCCACGGTCCAACTGTTCGGCAAGGAATTCACGTCGACCCATTGCTGCACCTCCCGCTGCGGATTTCTGCTGCATACGTGTTCTTCGACGAATCCTTGTGTGACCGAAAGACTGCCGCCCGTCAGCCCGTGCAGTACACAGGCACCCCCC
>SKJM01000122.1 GCA_007122045.1 Planctomycetales bacterium
CGACGCCAACTCCGACTTCTTCGGCGCCTACGAGGACACCGCCGCCCAGTCGCGCGGCGAGGTCGTCTACCCGTCACTAAAGTAAGGCACCCCGAAAGGAGCAATCATGAGTAGAATCACCGGCATCGATCACCCGGCGGTTGCGGCGGAGGACGTGGACGGGCTGTCCGACTGGTACTGCGACGTGCTGGGCTACGAGAAGGTGGTGCGGCAGGAGAAGCCCGTGTGGATCCTGCGCGCCCCGGACGGCACGTTGCTGGAGGTGATGCCGCGCGACGACACGCCGCGGCCGGTCCGCACGACGTGGACGCCCGGCTGGTCGCACCTGGCCCTGCGTGTGGACGACTTCGACGCCGCCATGGCCGAACTGGAGCAGCAAGGCGTCCAGTGGACCGGCGAAGAGATGGGCGCCGTCGGCGGCGGACGCGTGCGCAACTTCCTCGACCCGGAAGGCAACATGCTCCAAATCCTCCAGCGCCCGCCGGAAATGAAGTCGTAGGGTCAAGCAAGCCGGAACCTGCTCGATTGCAGTGGACGCGGCTTTCTCCCCGCTACTGGGCTAAATTCCTTTCATTCGTTCAGGGGGCCCCTGGCCAGAGTGGCGATGAGTGGTACAATAACTCGTTTATTTCGCCGACGAGGCACTTCGACATGGATGAACAGCAAGCAGCACGTCTGCGCACCCCCCTGTACGAGTGGCATGTGGCGCACGGTGCCCGCATGGTCGACTTCGCCGGTTGGTCCATGCCCATTCAGTATACGTCGATCATCGACGAGCACGTGGCCACCCGCAACGCGGTGGGCATGACCGACATCTCGCACATGGGCCGGCTGCGGTTCGAGGGGCCGGGGGCGGCCGTGTTCCTGGCCGAACTGCTGACCCGCCGCGTGGGTGACATGCAGGAGAGCCAGATTCGCTACTCGCTGGTCACCAACGAGCAGGGCGGCATTATGGACGACGTGCTGGTGGGCTACTACCACAACGCGAACGGGCAGCCGTTCTACGTGGTGGTGGTCAACGCGTCGAATCGGCGGAAGATTGTCGATTGGGTCCATGCCCACCTGCCGCCGGAACGCGCCGAGCGACCCGGCCACGAAGTGATCTTTACCGACGTGACGCGCCTCTGGTCCATGTTCGCCGTTCAGGGGCCCCGCTCGGTGGAACTGTTGCAGCCGCTGGTCGACGTGGAGCTGCCCTGGATGCGTTACTACCGCGGGGCCCAGGCGCGGATCCTCCATCCGGCGGCCCAGCGGCAGGGCGGCATCGTCTCGCGCACCGGGTACACGGGTGAGGACGGGTTCGAACTGAGCGTCGGCGCCACCATCGCCGCCGACGTGTGGAACGCCATTGTGGAATTGGGCCGGCCGCTGGGACTGGTGCCCGCCGGGCTCGGCGCCCGCGATACCCTGCGCCTGGAAGCGGGCATGCCCCTGTACGGGCACGAGTTGGACGAACACGTCGACCCGTTCCAGGCCGGGCTCGGCTTCGCCTGCCACCTGACCGGTTACGATTTCCCGGGGCGCGACGCGCTGCGGACGATCCGGGAGCAGCCGCGGAAGCTCGTCCGCGTGGGCCTGGAAATGACCGGACGCCGCGTCGCCCGGCAGGGCGCGCGCATCCTCGGCGGAACCGACACGATCGGCGAGGTCACCAGCGGCACGTTCTCCCCGACCCTGAAGAAGCCGATCGCCATGGCCTACCTCCGGCGCGAGTACGCCGAGCCGGGCACCGTGGTGTCGGTCGACGTGCGCGGGCGGATGGAACCCGCCCGGCTGGTCCCCTTGCCCTTCTATCGCCGTAACAACCAAGGAGCTTGAAAGTGAACCCCGACGACTTGCTGTATGCCGAGACTCACGAATGGGTCCACGTGGATGAAACGCCCGATGGAAAGCTGGCCACCGTGGGCATCACGGCCTTCGCCACCGAACTGCTGACCGACCTGGTGCACATCGACCTTCCCGCCGTGGGCACGGCCGTCGAAGCAGGGCAGCCGTTCGGCGAGGTCGAGTCGGTCAAGTCGGTCAGCGACCTGAACAGCCCCGTCGACGGCGAGGTGGTCGACGTGAACGACGCGGTCACCGAGCAGTTGGACACGGTTTCCAACGACCCGTTCGGCAAGGGCTGGCTCATCAAGGTCAAGCTGGCCGGCGAGGCGGCGCTACCGAACCTGATGGACCGCGCGGCCTACGAGACCCAATGCCGCGAGCAGGAAGAGTAGGAACAACAATCCCGTAGGACAGGCTTTCCAGCCTGTCGAGCGTAGGACAGGCTTTCCAGCCTGTCGAGCGTAGAGCTTCCAGGTTGCTCTCTTGTATCGACAGGCTGGAAAGCCTGTCGTACGATTGGAAGCCTGTCGTACGATTGGAAGCCTGTCCCACGATTGGAAGCCTACCCCACGATCGGGAATCCCAAGTTATGCCCTACCTCCCCAATACCGTTTCCGACCGCGAGGCGATGCTCGAAGCGATCGGCGCCGGTTCGATCGACGAGCTGTTCGCGACGATTCCCGAGGCGCTGCGGCTGCATCGCCCGCTCGACCTGCCCCCCGGCATGGGCGAACTGGAACTGACCCGCCACGTGACCGCGCTGGCGGGTCGGAACGTGCCCCCCGGGCAGGCCGCTTGCTTCCTGGGCGGCGGCAGCTACGACCACTTCATCCCGGCGGTGGTCGATACGGTCGCGTCGCGCGGTGAGTTCTACACGGCCTATACGCCCTATCAGCCCGAGGCCAGCCAGGGCACGCTCCAGGCGATGTTCGAGTACCAGACGCTCATCACCGAGCTGACGGGCATGGACGTGTCGAACGCCAGCCTCTACGACGGCGCCAGCGCGGCGGCCGAGGCCGCGCTGATGGCCCTGGGCGCCACGCGCCGCAACCGGGTGGCGGTCGCCCGAACCGTCCATCCCGAAACCCGGCAGGTGCTCGAGACCTACCTGGCCAACCTCGACGTGGCGCTCGACGTGATCGACGCGCCCGAGGGGGCCCTCGCCCCGGACGACGCCCGGCGGGCCGTGACCGAGCAGACGGCGTGCCTGCTGGTCGGGCAG
>SKJM01000334.1 GCA_007122045.1 Planctomycetales bacterium
GATGGCCACGATGCCGCCGCGGCAGGAGCCGTTGTGGTTGGTGGCCGTGGCCAGCACGCGGCTGGTGCCGGGAATGGCCCGGGCGTCCATGAACGTACCCGGCGAAAGCACCCGGTTGCCGTAATAGCCGGCCAGGCCGGTGCCGTCGGGATTGATGGTCCACAGGCTTTGGATGGGGCACGCCGCGCGGTCGACGTATTCCCACCGGGTGAAAATGATCCGCCCGTCGCCGAGGACCGAGGGGGTGAAGTCCATCAGGTAGTTCGCCGAAAGCCGCTTCTGGTTCGAGCCGTCGCGGTCCATCCGGTACAGCACCGGCGAGGTAACCACGTAGCAGTAGGCGTAGGCCGGCCGGCGGTCGGAAATGAACGCGATGCCGCCGTCGGGCAGCCAGCATGGGTCGAGGTTGTTGTGCGACCCGTGGGTGAGCTGCTCCAGGCCCGTGCCGTCGATGTTGATGCGGAAGACGTGGTAGTTGTGCTCCTCCTCGGGATACTGGGAGATGTCTTCGATGTGCCTCACGGGGTTCGAGGCGACGTGCCCTCCGCGGCGCAGCGCGAAGACGATCTCGCGGCCGTCGTACGAGAGGTCGGCGGTGGTGATCATCCCGTCGCCGGCGTCGAAGATGCACTCCAGCTCGCCGCCGTCCTCGGTGGGCGTGAAGATGTACAGTCCCCCGCCGGGCCGGAACCCCTCGACGTGGTACACGTACACGTGTGATATGTCCAGCGGCCGCCGCTTGACCAGCAGCATGTCGCGGAAGCCGAAGTGCCCGCTGAGCACCTTTTCGCGCAGCGCGAGCGACTCGGGCGTCTTTTCTTCGGGCGGGATGCGGAACTGGGTCAGTTGCGCGTCGGTCACCGGTGCGGGGAACACGGCAACCTCGGCCGCGCCGGGGTTGGGCGAATCGGGATGCGCCGAGAGGAACTCGATGCGGAGCCGGCTCACCCGCCGCTTCGGGAACTCGATCCGTTGCGGCCCGCGCCGGTGCTCAAGCGTGCCTTCGACGACCGGCGCCTCCTCGCCGTCGAGGTACACCGCGTAATCCTTGAAGCACTCCAGCAGCGGGCTGGTGACCCGGGCGAAGTAGACGATCATGGCCGCCTCGACCGGCTCGTCCCACTGAAGCTCGAACCAGCCGTTCTGCGTGCCGCGGACCGCCCAGTCGCCGCTTTCCTGGTGGAAGTCGGACGGCAGCACGCCGCTTGCGGCCAGTTCCGGCCGGTACTGGTCGCTGAACCGGCTGCTGGCCGTCACCCGCGCCTTCGGCGCCAGGTTCTCCGGCACTTCGCCGCCCGCCGCCTGGGCGAACGGCATCCCCAGGGTAGAAAGCAGCAATAGGGCCGCGAAAGAAAGCGGCAGGCGCAAGGGGTGTGTCCAGAAATGACGCATCGCACTTTCTCCTTGGGTTGAATCGCCCGTAGCCGACAGTGAGGGGCGCGAGATTAATTCTCCATTACTGTATCACGTCCCGATGTTGGCGGCAACCGGAATCAGGGAGCCTCGGGAGACTTGTTGGCGAGGGGCCCTAAGAGCCGTTCGGCCGCGGCCAAAAACTCCTTGGCGCGGGCGATCTGCTCTTGAGCATGCAGGGCGGTCACCGCATCGAATGGGCCGTAATCGCCCGTTGCGCGCATTTGTTGCGCCTCGATAAGATAGCGGTGAAAATAGGCCGACACCCGTCCCGTCTTGGCGAACTCCCGGCCAAATGCGGCTATAACGGCCGAGTGCTTCGAGAAAGACAGGCCTTACACCCTCGAGAAATGCTTCAGCGACATAGAACATCGCATAGTAGGCGCGCGAAGCCGCAAACGCCGGGTAGCCGCCTTCGAGCAACAGGTCGGCGGCGCTGCAGCTTCGCCTTGCTGCCGTGAGCAACTCGCGTTGATCTTCGGTCATAGGGCAATCCCTTCGCGTCGGACATCCCGTAACAGCGGCCCGTTGCGTTGACCGAAGCGTTCTTCGTCCATGAACAGACAACTTACGACCCGTCCGTGTCGTAACGACAGGTCGGCAAGCAATGGACCGGTGCGTTCGATCTCGTCGCCGCAGTCGACCGGCCCCTTCAAGACAACTAAGACGTCGATATCCGAATCGGCGGCAGCGTCGCCTCGCGCATTGGAGCCGAACAGCACCAGTTGCACCAGGCGTCCGCCGTACACTTGTGCCAACTGGCGCCGCAGTTCGTCCAGCAAGACCTTCAGTTTGGGATTCACCAGGCAGGCCTCCTCGGTGCGGTCGCGGTATGCGCCTTCTCTCGCCCAATACTCCTCCGGGAACTTCCCCGTTCGGACAACCTCTGAGTATACCACGAGCCCCGGACGGAGGCAAGGACTCCTTTCGCACCGCACCCCGCCCCTCTCCAGGCGGCTGGAACGCGTAGCGCGTAGGGTGGTTCCGGCCGCACGTTGCGCCGGCGGAACCGTTGCCCTTGCGCCCACATCTCGCGCCACCCGGATCGCAGCCCCTTCCAAGCGGCCGGGTTCACCCACGCGCACCGCCCGCGCCCTCGTTACGACGCTCCGCGTCGGAGGAGGCCACCGTGCGCGAATGCGCAACCGGGCGGTTCCCGCCGCACGGTATGCCGGCGTCAACCCTCCCGTGCGCGTGGGTGAACCCGGCTGTATCGCGGCGCAAACCGCACCGCCGCAGCAACAGCCCATCGGGCGCAAACGTGCATCCGCCGGCCACGCACCGCCGGAACCACCCACCCTGCGCACTAGAGGTGCCCGGCACGAATTTCCGTTGCCAAGGTTCAATGGAAGTAGTAGAAGAGCGGGCCCTCGTCGCCGTAGGAGAGCGGGATCTGGAAGTAGACCCAGATCACGAGCATGATGCTCCAGACGATGGTGAAGACGATGGTGTAGGGGAGCATGAGGGAGACGAGCGTGCCGAGGCCGCCCTTGGGATAGAAGCGCTGCATGAAGCTGATGACGATAATCAGGTACGCATTCAGCGGGGTGATGATGTTGGTGGTGGAGTCGCCGATGCGGTAGGCGGCCTGGGTGAGTTCGGGGCTGATGCCCACCATCATGAACATGGGTACGAA
>SKJM01000366.1 GCA_007122045.1 Planctomycetales bacterium
CGTCAACTCGGCGGGCCCGGCGGGCCCGTCCACCGTCATGCTCAACTCCATCGGATCGGCCGCCTCGAGCGTGCCGATCACTAGGTTCTCCCGGTCCGAACGCAACGGCAGTGGCTGCTCGGGGAACACCTCGCCCATCGTATCAGACCAGGCAACCCGGCTGGACCACACCACGGTGGCAGTTGCCGCCTCGGCCAATTGCCCGCCGATTTCCGTGGCGCGGGCCTGCTCGATTCTCTCGCGTTCCTCGGGCGTTTTCGCCTCGGCCAATTGCCGGCGGATTTCCGCCGGCTCGGAGCCCACGCCAAGAACGTCGCCGCCGGTCTGCGCGGCCAACGCGCCCAGCAGGTTCGCGTCAGTGCGCGGTCCCACCGCGTAGCTGACCACCGGCGCCCGCGCGTCGCGAAGCCGCCCGGCCAGGCGGGTCAAATCCTCCGGCCCCAGTAGGTTCGCCCGGCTGCTCCCTTCGCCCACGTAGATAATCGCCCGCGGGTTCTGCGACGCTGCGTGAAACGTTTCCACGGCGGCCTCCAACCCGGCGGGCAGATCGGTCGCCCCGAGGGGGACGCGCCGCTCGAGCCGGGCCAGCGCATCGGCCATTTCGGGGCCGTCGGCCGCTACGAAGCCCTCGGTCAGCGCGACGGCCCGAAGATCGACCGCCATGAGCTGCACCCGGTCCTCCGCCGGCAGATTCGACAGCGCCGCGCGAAGGGCCGTCAACGCCTCGGTGCGATATCGGCCCGTTTGGCTGGCCGACGTATCGAACAGCACGACCACGTCCCTCGGACCGGCCGCCGGCCGTTCGACCGGCGGCTGCAACAGCAGGGCGAAGTAATCGGTTCCATCGGGGTGGGTGTAACGAAACATCCGCGCGGCTTCGGAACCCGGCTCGGCGCCAAGTCCGCTTGCGGCAACGGAAATCACGGCCAGGGCCGCCAGCGGCAGACCCACGATACGGGAGAACAATCGCTTGCACATGGTTTTTCACTCCGACACGAGACGGCCAAGGCGTAGGGGCAACCGTGTTCCGAAGCGGCCGCCAACCTCACCCCATCGATTCTATCACGGGGATCGGGAATCGCCAATCCCCGACTATCCGTTTTTATTGTACCAAGACACCCGGCGGTAGGCCAACGAAAAACCGGAAATGCGAGCCAAGCCACCATGTTGCCCTCCATGGCGGCATTTAGCTGTACCCCGTATTTACGGTTTTCGGGCCGGTCGGATCGTGCTACTGCGGTTTATACTCGCCGCGTGCCGTTATTGCGCTTTTGTAGGATGGACATTCTTGTCCGTCTTCGCTTTGACGGGCTAAAGCCCATCCTACGGAAAGCGCAGTTTTAGGCCGCAGCGAGTATAGCGTGAAACGTATACAGATGTCCGCACCAAGGAGTGTTACGGCGGACTAGCCAGGCTGGGGGGCGAAGTGGCTTAGTTCAACCGGAAAATTGCCACCCAAAAAATCGAGACCCGGTTTGAGCACGATGGAGCATGGAGAGAACGTAGGACTCGGAAGCCAGGTTGGTGTTGTACGCCGTCATTCTGTCCTCAGCGAACGACTGCCATCACCGGCCGGAATGGGCGCGAGGGACGTGGATTTCAGGCCGTATCCCGACCGCTCATCCCGGTCGGGTGCATCGGTTGGTTGGTCGTCTTTGACGCCGCCGGCTGCCGCTTTGGCCGCCGAACAACGCGATGGCTGGATGCGGATTGCCCACGACGGATTTCAGCGCCGATTCGGTATACATCGTTATCGAACCGGGCAGCCAAGCGGTGACGGATTTCGCGAATTGCTTCCGTGATGGGGAGATAACTGCACCGTCATCCGCAGGGGGCGATGATCGGAGGCGACTTCCTCGGGAATTACCCGGTACTCGACCAGCTCGAAACGCTTGCCCGGGTGGAATAGCAGGTAGTCGATACGGCGCCGCGGGTCGGTCGAGGAATACGTGCCCTGCCGGTCGTCGGGCACCAGGTCGGTGAAGTACGCGGTGACCCGTTCGTATTCCTTCGATCCGGGTTGGGCGTTCAGGTCGCCGACGAGCACCACCGGGTGCCCCAGCGTTTGGGCCTTCGCGATAATCGCCTCGATCTGCGCCATGCGATCCTCCGGAAGCCGATGGTGCAGATGCATGCTGATGAACGTGAGCGGCTCGTCGAGCCCTTCGACCTGCACGGTTACGAAGAGGGCCGCCCGGGCCTCTTCCCCCGGCGTGCCGGGCAGGGGCAGGTTCTCGACCTTTGCCGGCTCGAACCGGCTGAGCACCGCGTTGCCGTACTGGCCCCCGGCAAAGTCGATCGCCCGCCCGAACGCGTGATGAAGGCCGGTCAACTCGCCCAGCGCGGCCGCCTGGTCGACGCCATCGGAACGCCGGGTCCGAACGTCCACTTCCTGCAGGGCGACCAGGTCGGGCTTGGTATCCGAAATCACCCGGGCGGTGCGCTCCAGGTCGATGCGCCCATCCATCCCCCGCCCGTGGCGGATGTTGTAGCTGGTCAGTCGCAACTGGACGGCAGCCCCGGGCTCCTCGGCCGCCCGGGCGGAATCGAAACCGAGCAGCAACGCGGGGAGCAGAAGCAGCGACCATATGGCCAACGGCGGACGCGACGGGTGGGAACTGTGGCTCACCGACACCCTGTCCCACACCCTCGGCAAGGTCATCGCCTCCGAAGCCGAAGTGTCCTTCGCAGACCTCAACGGCCGCGACGTCGCCCGCATCGAAGTCGGTCCTGCACCGAAGCCGGTGTTCGCCACGCCACCCAAAGGCGACAAGCGCGAACAGTTCCTCGTGCGAATCAACAACTCCACCCAGGAACTCATCGGCCAAGAAGCCCTCGATTACCAGCACAAGCGCTGGCCCGAGTGAGTGCTTCCCGGGTGGACCCGGTGCTTGTCTGGATGACAGCTGCGGTCGGCTACCCCTCGGCAGATGCCAGATCGCGCTGTTCCGGGCGCCGAGCCCCGGAAGGACCACTACCGACGCTTCGGGCAAGGGACGCCGAACAGCGGCGGGGCGGCATTGGACCTACAACGTCGAGGAGTTACTC
>SKJM01000574.1 GCA_007122045.1 Planctomycetales bacterium
CAACTGGTGCGTACCGCCCGTGAATCGCCCGTGCTGGTCGCCGCCGGCGAAACCGCCGCCCCCGCCCGCCGGCGGCGCCTGGCCGACGCCGGCTGCGAGGTGCTGGTCCTGGCGGGAACGTCGCACGCGGAACGGCTCGACGCGTTGCTGGCCGAGTTGGGGCGGCGCCGGATGACCAACATACTGTTCGAGGGCGGCGCCCGCGTTTTCGGCACCCTGCTCGACGCCCGCGCCATCGACGAGGTGCACGTGTTCCTCGCCCCGAAGCTGCTCGGCGGCGCCGGCGCGCCGAGCCCCGTCGGCGGCTTGGGCCTCGCCGCCATGGCCGACGCCCTCGTGCTGCCTTCGCCGGAAATCGAAATCATCGAGGGCGACGTGTACGTTCACGGCCGATTGGACCCGCCCCGGAACCCGCAATAGTCCGGATTATTTGCGTACATGGGGCGCTGGATGGGCCCTCCACAAGGGCAGTACCTCCCGGTGGCGTCCGACTGTGCGAGCCCTGCTTGCCGTCCGGCGAGCGATTCGGTACATTACTCCATACGGGGTGTTCCGCCCGTTCGCGAACGGCAGGGCTGAAATCGCTCTGCGGGGTATGTGCTTTCACCTGCCTTTCGGCGGATGCCCTGCAGCCCGACCAAGGAACGGAGGGTAGGGGTCTGGAAATGGGGGCGGGACTTCCGCCCGCCAAGGAATGGCCAACCATTCGGCCGCGATGGCAAGCAGCATGGCGAAGCGAACAACCACCAGAAGGGGCACCGCAGTTCGCGGCAGCCACGACAGCGGGCAGGCGGCCCGAGCCGTCCTGCAAGAGTATCTTGTCGAACTGAGCGCCATTCGGGCCTCCGGGGCCGGGGTGCCGGAAACGTCGTACTACCCGGCGCTGGCCACTCTGTTCAACGCCGTCGGCAAGACGCTCAAGCCGAAGGTCCGCTGCATCATCCACACCCGCAATCAGGGCGCAGGCATCCCCGACGGCGGGCTGTTCACCGCCGATCAATTCCAGCGGCAGGCCGACGGCGAGCCGAAACCCGGGCAGCTTCCAGCCCGCGGCGTCATCGAGGCCAAGGGCACCAAGGACCACGTCCGCGCCGTGATGGCCGGCGGGCAAGTTGGCGAATATCTGAAGACTTACGGCATAGTCATCGTGACGAACCTGCGAGAGTTCGTCATTGTCGAGCGGGGTCCCGGCGGCGAACCGGTGGAGCGGGAATCCTTCGTCCTGGCCGACGATGAGAAGGACTTCTGGCGACACAAGGCCTCGCATCCGGTCGCCACGGCCCGGGAGAAAGGGGGCCAATTCGTCGAGTTCGTCAAGCGGGCGTGCCTGCACGACGCCCCGCTCGACCGGCCGAAAGACGTGGCGTGGTTCCTGGCGTCTTACGCCCGCGACGCCCTGTTCCGCATCGAGCAGCGGAAGGAACTGCCCGCTTTGCCGAACGTCCGTTCCGCGCTGGAAGAAGCGTTGGGCATGCAGTTCACCGGCGAAAAGGGCGAGCATTTCTTCCGCTCCACGCTGGTGCAAACCCTCTTCTACGGCGTCTTCTCGGCGTGGGTCCGCTGGCACAAAGACGCGCCGACGGCCGGTGAGGCGTTCGACTGGCGGAACGCCGAGTGGTCGCTGCACGTGCCGTTCATTCGCGTGCTGTACGAGGAGGTGGCCCGGGCGAGCCGCCTGGGGCCGCTTGGACTGGTCGAGGTGCTCGACTGGACCGCCGGCGTGCTCAACCGCGTGAACCGCGGCGAGTTCTTCCGCAACTTCGAGGACGAGTACGCCGTCCAATACTTTTACGAGCCGTTCCTGGAAGCCTACGACCCCGAGTTGCGGAAAGAACTGGGCGTTTGGTACACCCCGCCGGAGATCGTCAAGTACCAGGTGGCCCGGGTCGATCGCGTGCTGCGCGAGGAGTTGGACCTGCCCGACGGCCTGGCCGATCCGAACGTCATTGTGTTGGACCCGTGTTGCGGGACGGGGGCGTACCTGATCGAAGTGCTGCACAGTATTGCCGATACGCTTCGCGCGAAGGGGGGCGATGCCTTGGTCGCGTCGGACCTGAAGCAGGCGGCGATGGATCGGGTATTTGGGTTCGAGATCATGCCCGCGCCGTTCGTGGTGTCGCACTTGCAGCTTTCATCGTTGCTGCAAAACCAGGGGGCCCCGCTCCTGGCGGAAACGAGCGAGCGGGTGGGCGTGTATCTGACCAATTCGCTCACCGGCTGGGAGCCGCCCAAGGGCCCGAAGCAACAGGCCCTGTGGACCGAGCTTCAAGAGGAACGCGACGCGGCCGAGCACGTCAAACGCGACAAGCGCATCCTCGTCGTGTTGGGCAATCCGCCGTATAACGCCTTCGCCGGCGTCAGCCCGGAGGAGGAACATGGGCTCGTTGAACCGTACAAAGAGGGCCTGAACGCGCCCCTCAGCGCGGGCGGCTGGGGCATCCGGAAGTTCAACCTCGACGACCTGTACGTGCGTTTCTTCCGCCTGGCCGAGCGGCGCATCGCCGAGATGACCGGGCGCGGGGTGGTGTCGTTCATCTCGAACTTCTCGTATCTAGCCGACCCGTCGTTCGTCGTCATGCGAAAACGATTCGTGGCCGAGTTCGACGCAATATGGTTGGATTGCATGAATGGCGACAGCCGGGAGACCGGCAAACTCACGCCGGACGGCAAGCCCGATCCATCGGTGTTCTCGACGGAGCACAACCGCGAAGGCATCCGCGTGGGCACGGCCGTGTGCGTGATGGTGCGCACGACTGAGCGAAGCAAGAAGCCGGTAGTGCGTTTTCGCCATTTCTGGGGCGTGGGCAAGCGGGCGAAACTGTTGCGCAGTTCGAAGGTGAAGAACGTCAACCGGGCCTACACGCTTGCGAAACCCCGCCCGGAAAACCGCTTCTCCTTCCGTCCGCAGAACGTCGCGGCCCACTATGCCCAGTGGCCGAAGCTTGTCGACCTGTGCGCCCTCCCACCCTTGAACGGGTTGATGGAGAAGCGCGCCGGCGCGCTGATTGACATCGACCGCGAGGCCCTGGAAGCCCGCATGCGCGA
>SKJM01000801.1 GCA_007122045.1 Planctomycetales bacterium
CCAGCCGCTCGGGGTTCACCCGCTCGATGACCGAGAGAAGCTCCTCGATGGTCTTCGGCAATTCGACCTCGGCGGGCTGGAAGACCGACTGGTCGGCATGACCCTCAAGGTCGTCGCGGACGTCGTGGTAGTGGACGTGCACGCCGCCGAGGTCCCAACCGTGGGAGCGGGCCATCGCGTGGAGTTCCGCTTCCGATTCGCAGGTTGTGAGAACGAGAACGCGTTCGCCTTGCGCGGCGCCGGTCAGGCAGAATTGCAGCCCGATGGTGGTCTTGCCGGAGCCGGAGTCTCCTCGGAGCAGATAGGAGTGGTTGCGCGGCAGCCCGCCGCCGAGGATACAATCGAGCCCCGCGATACCGGTCGCCGCCCGGGCTTGGTCCATGCTGGATGTATAGCCCGACACCTCGCTGGGCCGGCCTGCCGCCGCCTCTGCGTGATCGTCCATAGCGCCCCTCCCCCGCTGTGGGGTTGTGTTGGGTGGTGTTATGTCGAATAGCCACCTCCTGATGTGGCTGGCCGATGCCACCAAAGTGTAGCAGGAGTTTGCAGGAAAGCAACACCGATGGGAAATAGGGCTCTTCCGTTTCCAGGTGCGAACCGTGTCCCGTTGGAGTCCTGGCTTTAGCCGGCAAGAGGAAACCGCCTAAAGGCGGGACTCCAACGCAGGCCGCTGCACCTGGAAACGAAAGCGCGGAAAAAGCTGCCGTGCCCGATCCGGAAGTAGGATGGGCGGGCGCATCGTGCACCCGGGAAAACCCATCCGGGGCGACTTGCAGCTCCAACCGGGTGAATCGCCGGGAAGAACCAGGAAACACTCCGGACCGGGCACGGCAAGAGTTCCACGGAGTGTAGCAAACGGGCCGACAGCCCGCAAGCGTTAGCGGTAAATCCACACCCTACATCGACACCTACATCTCTGCCGGCGGTCATCCGCTGAGCAGCGTCTTCATCTCCCGCACCGCCCGCTCGAAGCCCACCAGCACCGCCCGCGAAACAATACTGTGGCCGATGTTCAACTCGTGCATCCGGTCGATTCGGGCCACGGGCACCACGTTCCGGTAGGTGAGGCCGTGGCCGGCGTGCAGGGTCATGCCGGCTTCGCACACGCGGGCGGCGGCGGCCGTCAGGGTGGTCCGTTCCCGCTGCTGGTCTTTGCCCGGTCGGGCCTGGGCGTACCGGCCGGTGTGCAGCTCGACCGCCTCGGCGCCGAGTTCGGCGGCGGCGGCAATCTGCCGCTCCTCGGGATCGAGGAACAGGCTGACCACGATGCCCGCGTCTTGCAGCTTCCGCACCACCTGGCCGACGCGCTCGCGGTGGGCGGCCACCTCGAGGCCGCCCTCGGTGGTCACTTCCTCGCGCCGCTCGGGCACGAGGGTGGCCTGGTCGGGGCGGACGCGGCAGGCGATGGCCACGACCTCCGCTTCGCACGCCAGCTCCAGGTTGAGCTTCACGGCCACGGTGCGGCGCAGGATGTCGAGGTCGCGGTCCTGGATGTGCCGCCGGTCCTCGCGGAGGTGGATGGTGATGGCATCGGCGCCGCCCAGCTCGGCCAGGGCGGCCGCCCACACGGGGTCGGGCTCGTTCGTCCGCCGCGCCTCGCGGAGCGTGGCCACGTGGTCAATGTTCACTCCAAGTTCTACCATCGGGTTCTCAGGTTCTGAGCATATAGTACATGATCAACACGCGCATCGATTGGGGCGGGCCGCCCTCGTCGCGGTGCACTTGCACCACCTGGCTGGAATAGACGCCGAGGACGAGCCACCGACTGAGCGGATCGGCCTTGGCCAGCTCGGGGCCTACCTGCACGAGGAGGTTTCTGCCCCCTCCATTCACTTCGAGCACGAGTGCGTTGGGTCCTTGGCCCACCACCTCGGCAAAGGCGAACACGCCCTGCCCCGACTCCTCCTGAACGTTTCGCGCAAAGCGGTTGACCGCTTCGTATTGTTCGGGCCGGAAGTCGACCGCTTCGAGCCGGGCCACCAGCTCGTCGGCCGCCCGGGCAGTGGCCGCCGCCGCCTCCGCCGGTACCTGGCCCCGGTCATGCTGCAAGTGCTTGGCCACGGTGAGCACGGCGGCCAGGTTCGCCAACGTGGCGTACTGTTCCCCGCTGTCGGGCTGGAAATGAAAACGCTCGGCTTGGGCGAACAACTCGTGAAGCTGCTCGGGGTTGACGGGCATGGACGGCAACTCGGCCGCGCCCCGGCCCTGGGCCACGTTGCCGGCCGGAGGCAGCGGGGCTGCCTCGTCCTTGGCTCCGGCCACCATCTCGCGCAGGTACTGCACGTCGCTGGCGTAGCCGAACTCGGCCCTCAGGTGGACGAACGAGTTCACCCCCAGCACCCGCCCCTGCTCGTCGATTAACGGCCCGCCGCTGTTGCCCGGCGAAATCTTCGCGTCGTGCTGGATCCAAATCACGTTGTCCGGCGTGCGGATGGTGGAGCGGAGCATTTGCCGGGCGCCCTCGGTCAGTTCACTCGTCCTCAGCACCCGGCTGACGATACCCCGGGAGAGGGAGAAGTCGGCATCGTAGGGGTGGCCGAAGGCGTACACCTGTTCGCCCAGCTTCGCCGTGTCGTTTCGATGGATGTCGAGAATGGTGATGCGATACGGCCGCTCGCGGAGTTTGAGCAGGGCGAGGTCGCGATCGGGCACCCGCGCAATAACGCCCTCGATTTGGCAGATCATGCCGTCGGCCAGCCGGGCGTGGGCGGCCGAGTTGATGTTCTTGATCACATGGTCGTTCGTGACAATCCATCCCCGGCCGTCGACGAAGAACCCGCTGCCCGACTCGACCTTCATCCCCCCGTGGACCGGCACGACGACCTTGACGACGGCCCGCTTCACCTCCTCGAGCGTGGAGGCGACGACCGCCTCGCGCAAGTCGCCCAGGCTGGGCAACTCGTCGATGGGGGACGAATCAACGGCGCCGTCGGCCTTTTCGACCAGCCGCGCCAACGTCCGCTCCTCGGCTTCGGCCGGCAGGGCGGGCCGGCGGCCGGCCGAGGGCAGCCGTCGCTGCGCGGCGGGCGCCTCGGCCCGGGCCA
>SKJM01000192.1 GCA_007122045.1 Planctomycetales bacterium
CACAAAGTCACGCGTCCCTACGATCAGTCCGCCGACCGCTCCTGAGAAGGGCGACGGCGGCGGGTCCGCGACGGCCGCTTGCAGGAACCTCCCGTAAGCCCGCCGCGCCTGCCCGCCTTCACGGCCGAACGCTGCCAGCACGCGCTCGTAGCACACCCAGTCCAGCCGTTTCCGGCGGTCTGCATCATCGCGCACGATGTTCCGCTTCTCGTTGCCACGCGAGATGACGTGACGTGGTACAGCGCCCCGGGAAATTCAATGCGCAACGGTCGTGCCTTGCTGCGACGCTACCACACCCGGCCGAATCCCGCAACACTAATCCCTAATTCTACAGCAAGACTTTTCCTATTGCGTATTTGAGGTAGGAAGCGTATATTGAATGTTCGGTGGCCATGGCCTTACGGGGCTGGCCGGTCCCTTGTTGCGAGCATTCAGGTCAGGAGGACACTCCGATGACAAGGGACGAAATATGCGCTGCGGCGAAACGATTATTGGTGTGGCACGGTCGTTTTGCGCCTCTGTTCGGGCGTAAGGAGGCCCGTGCGCACTCACTCGAGTACGTGAGGGGGCTCATGGCGGACCAAGAACGCAAGAGCGTCGAGCCGATCGCCCTGCGGTTCGCCGAGAATCCACAGGGCGGCATGCCCGCCGAAAACGAGGTGGTCGCCCTGCAAGGCTTCCTGAGAGACTCACCCTGGGAAGCGGGCGATGTGTTCTGTGAAATCCAGGCGGTCTTCGCCGAGGAACTCGTTCCCAGCGCCGCCGGGAGGCCGATCGGCACGGTCGGCGTGATCGACGAGTCGGGCGTTGCCAAGAGCGGCGACCAGAGCGTGGGCGCGGCCGTGCAGTGGTGTGGGCGGCTGGGCAAGACGGCGAACTGCCAGGTGGGCGTCCACGTGATCGGCGTCACGCCCGCCGGGTTCGCGGCCTTGGACGCGCAACTGTTTCTGCCGGAGGACTGGATCGGCGACACGGAGCGCCGCGAGAAGACACGCGTGCCCGAGACGGTCACGTTCCGGACGAAACCGCAGATTGCCGCGGAACTGCTCCGTCGCACGCGTGAGGCCGACAAGGTGCGCTTCGACTGGATCATTGCCGACGAAGTGTACGGCGACAGCGGGGAACTGATGGACGACCTGGAGGCGGAGCCTCAGCGGTACGTGCTCGAGGTGCGGTCGAACACGCTGGTCTGTACGGTCGATCCGGCGACGCTTCCGGGCAGTAGTCCGGGGCCGAAGCGGCGCCGGAAGCTCGGTTCCTACCGGTATCGCGAGATTCGTTCGGTACGCGAGATTGTGGCGGACCTGCCGGCGGAGGCATGGCAGCCGCTGAAGCTGCGCGACGGGTCGAAAGGGCCGCTGGTGTTCGAGTACGTGGCGTTGCGCGTATGGGCGATGCGCCACGGCCGGCCCGGCCCGCCCGTATGGGTGCTGTTCCGCCGTTCGCTGGCGAAGAAGCCGCAGACGTGGTACTACCTGTCGAACGCCGGCGACGACACGCCTTGGGAGCACATGGCGTTGGTGACCGGGGCGCGCATTCGGGTTGAGGAGTACTTCGAGGATGCGAAGATGCACTTGGGCATGGCGGCGTGCGAATCGCGTGCGTGGAGCAGTTGGCATCACCACATGGCGTTGGTGGCGCTGGCGCACCTGTACGTCACGTTGACCAAGTGCGAGTTGAATCGCACGACGCCCGCGTTGACGCTGGACATGGCGCTGAGCCTGCTGCAGTCGGCGTTTGCCTGCACGACGCTCAGCATGGAGCATGCCGAGCACCTGGTGGAGTATCATCTTCGCCGGAACAAGATAGCTCACGACTCCCACGAGAAGAGTTGGCTTGCCGAGCACGAGGCCCTGGCCAAACGGCTGAAGCTATAGGCCAGGCGCAATACATCGAGGTCCCTGACGGCCGCATGAAAGCGTTCGGCCGTTGTGCCGCCAGTGCGCGCCTTCACCGGCATGTACCGCTCCGAATGGACGATATTCTGCAAGGAAACGCCTTGCGGCGGCCATGTTGATTCGATCGTACTCGATTCGAACGCCCACCGCACCCCGACCGCCTTCCCAGCCGCGAACGACCCGGCACAAAGCTGCCAAGCGGCGACGGAAGTCTTGCTGTAGAATTAGGGATTAGCGACGGGGTTTTCGAGCGTTTGAATCGTCTGCTGAACCTCGGTCGTCCCCTGCTCGGCGCGGCCCAGTTGCACCTCGACGGCAGCACGATCTTCGAGCAGTCCGAGTCGCTGTTCGACGCGGCCGGCAACCCGATCGGCACGATCAGCCGCCGGCGGCACCACGACGCGATCGGTACCGGCGCGTTGACCACGCCCGACGGCGCCCAGCCGCGGGCGCGGGTCACCTACGCCGGTTCGTGGTTCGACCCGCTGGGCCGGCAGATGGCCGCGGCCGAGTTCGGCACCGGCCCGTTCGACCGCACGGCGCCGGAGAACGAGTCGGTGCCCGCGCGGAGCGATACGGCCCTGGTGAGCGAAATCGTGTACAATGCCCGCGGCGAGGCGGCCGAGACGGTCGACCCGGCCGGCCGGATCGACCGGCAGGTGTTCGACGACGCGGGCCGCAGCGTGAAGACCATCCAGAACTACGTCGCCCCGGGGGCGTTCGACCCGGAACATCCGGACCGGAACGTCACCGTCGAGATGTCGTACAACGCCGACGGGCTTCTGACGGAACTCGTGGCCATCAACCCCGCCACGGGAGGGGACGGCCGGCAGGTGACCCGGTACGTTTACGGCACGGCAGCGGGGGGCGTTACCCCTATGATTTACCGCAACGACCTGCTCCGCGCGGAAATCTACCCCGACAGCACGAACGAGGCGGTCGGAAAATGTTTTCAAGAGGGCGATTCGGGCCTTCACGACCGGGTGGAATACCGATATGATAGAGTTGGCGAGGTCGTCTGGAAGAAGGACCAGAACGAGACGGTTCACGAGTACGAGGTCGAACCGTTCCACCCGTACCTCGATCTGGGCGGCTCGCCGGCGGAAGTGCGTTGCGGGCGTTTGGCGGTCGATCGGGTGAC
>SKJM01000652.1 GCA_007122045.1 Planctomycetales bacterium
ATCCCCCATGGCCCTGAAAACCCTTTTATTCGTTGTGTTATTCCTGGCCGCGTGCCTGGGCACGTTCATCGGGCCTATTTGGCCGCTGTTGGGCTACGTGGCGCACTACTGCATCGGCCCGGAACGCCACTGGTGGCACAACGCAGTGGCACACTGGGAAATCCGCTATGCCTTCGTCCTTGGGGCGCTCACCGCGGCGGCCATCTTCTTCCACGCCGGCAACCTGCGGTTCGGCCGGGTGCCCTTCCGCGCGCACGAATTGCTGCTGGTGCTGCTGCTGGGCATAGTGTGGCTGTCGGTGCTCATCGGGCCGCGCACCGAGGGGTTCTACGAACACGCCGACCACCCGTCCGTCAAGTTCACCAAGCTGGCCCTGTTCGGGCTTATGCTCACGCACGTGGTGACCGACCGGAAGAACCTCGACCGCCTGATCTGGGTGCTGGTGGTCTGCGCGATGGTGCTGGGCATGCAAGCCTGGGACACCGCGTACACGTCGTTCGTGCGCGGGCGGCTGGAGTCGGTCGGCGGGCCCGACTTCCGCGAGGCGAACTTCTTCGCCGCCTTCATGGCCACCATGCTTTGGGTCATCGGCATGCAGTTCCTGCGCAGCGGGTGGAAGGGCAAGATCCTGTGCTTCCTTTCCGGCGGGTTCACCGCCAATGCCGTCATCCTCACCGGCAGCCGGACGGCCGTGGTGGGGCTGGCAACCGGCGGAATGGCCGCCGTGGTGATGGCGCCCCGGCGGTACCGCGCCTACATCGCCCTCGGCCTGGTGCTGGCCGGCGCCGGCTTCTATTGGCTCAGCGACGACCGGTTCCTGGATCGGTCGGCCACCATTGTGGTGGAGCCGGGCGAGCGCGACGACGCGGCGCAAAGCCGGATCGACTTCGCCAGAACCGGCCTGCGCATGTGGGGCGCCCGGCCGTGGGGCATTGGGGCGGGCAACTACTTCCAAACCGTCGGCAGCTTCAACCACAGGCACGTCGGCATGGACCCCCACAACACCTACATCCGCACCCTGGTCGAACTGGGCGCCCAGGGATTCGTGGTGCAGACGCTGCTGATCCTCAGTGCCGCCTGGATGCTGTACCGGCTGCGGCGCCTCGGGCACGCGCTGCCGGCCGGCGCGGGCGACGACATCCTGCTGCTCTCTTTCGGCTTCCTCTGCGCGCTGGCCACCATGCTCATGTGCGGCATGTTCATCACCCTCACCTACATCGAGTTCTGGGTATGGTTCCTCATGCTGCCCGTGTGCCTCCAGCGGATGGTGGAGAACGAGGGGATGGGAGTTCGGAGTTCGGAGTTCGGGGTTCGGAGATGACTCCCGACCCTGATCCCCCAACGTCCAGTTCCGATCTCCCAGTTCCGAACTCCGATCTCCGCATCGCCCTGGTACTTTCCGAACTTCGCGCGGGCGGGGCGGAGTGGGTGGCGGTGCACCTGGCGCGGGAATTGGCGCGGCGGGGGGCGGGGCCGATGGTGGTGTCGCTCGGAGGGAAAGGCGAACTGGCCGGGGCACTGGAAACGGCGGGAGTGCCGGTGGGCGCCCTCGAAAGCTACCGCGGATACGACCTGCCGGCCATGGTCCGCCTCGGCCGGTTGCTGCGCCGGTTCCGCCCGCACGTGCTGAACGTGCACGACCTGCCCAGCCTGCCGTACGTCATGTTGGCCGCCCGCCTGTTCTGGCGCCGCCCGGTGGTGTTCACGGCGCACGGGGCGTTGTACACGGGCGGGTTCCCGCGGCATCGGCGCTATCATCGGCTGGCGGCGCGGGGGCTGGCGGCGTTGACGGCCGTGTCGGAGGAGGCGGGGGTGCGGCATTGCGAATATTTCGGACTGCGGACCGGTTTCGAGGTGATCGTCAACGGGGTGCCCGACCTGCTGCCCGATCCATTGCAGCGGCGGGCGGCGCGCGAACGGCTGGGGCTGGCCGAGGAGGAGTTTGCGTTCGTGGCGGCGGGGAACATCCGGTCGGAGAAGGGTTTCGACGACCTGGTCGAGGCGGCCGCCCTGCTGCGCCGCGCGTGCCCGGAACGACCGTTCACCGTGCTGATTGCCGGCACGGCGGCCGACGCGGCGTATTACGAGCAAGTGCTCGCGCTGCGCGAGCGGCTGGGGATGCAGGGGGTGGTGAAGCTGCTGGGGTTCGAGTCCGACATGCAGGCATTGTACGCGGCGGCCGACGCCTTCGTGCTGTCCAGCCGGTGCGAAGGGCTGCCGCTGGTCGTGCTCGAGTGCATGATGGCCGCCCGGCCGCTGGTCGGCACGCGCGTGGGCGCGGTGCCCGACGTGCTGGCCGACGGCGCCGGCTTGGTGGTTCCGCCGGCGGCGCCGGAGCCGCTGGCTGGCGCGATGCGGCAGTTGCTGCTCGATCCGGCCCTGTGCCGCCGGCTTGCCGACGCGGCCCGGCGGAAAGCGCTCGAACGTTACTCCGTCCGCGCCATGACCGACGGGTATCTGGCGGTGTTTGAACGAGTTACTGGAAAGGAACGAGGCGACCGATGACACCGATTGTCGCCGGCTTCCAGCGTAACCGTTTAAGGGGCGGCCGGCGACCGGCCCGTTTTTCAGCCGACAGACGCTATTCCCGGGGAACCACAATGGCCGGAAAAGCGACGTGCCCCCTTATTGGCCGCTGGAAAAATCCCTTTTGCGCCGCGAGAATTGGGACAGTCGCTCGTGAACGGTTACGTTGCGCCTTTTGCCTGGTTGGGTCGGGGGCCCGGCAGGCGGCGTTGACTCGTTTGCGGCCCCACGAACCGGAGAGAATGCACGATGACGATTACTGAACGGCTTTGCGCATTGAGCGGTGAACTGCCGCCCGACGCACAAAGTGAATTACTGGATTTCGCCGAGTTTCTCCAAAAGAAGAAGGCGCTGCGTCCCGCCTCGGGGGTTCCGCTCCGCGAGCTGCGGGGGGGGCTCGAAAACTCGGCCACGTTTGCCGGCTCGCCAATGACCGTACAGGAGCGACTTCGCCGTGAATGGGATTGACTACCTGCTGAACGCGGAACTGCTTACCCACGACAAGACGCTGCA
>SKJM01000676.1 GCA_007122045.1 Planctomycetales bacterium
AGAAGATCGACCCGGCCCGCATTCACGACTACATCCTCCATGGCGGATACGCCGCCCTGGAGAAGGCACTCGACCGCGGCGAACCCGGCTGGGTGGTCGAGGAGGTGAAACGTTCGGGACTGCGGGGGCGGGGCGGCGGCGGCTTCCCCACCGGGCTGAAATGGGAACTGCTCGCCCGGCAGCCCGGCCGGCGTGGAAAGGTCCTCGTCTGCAACGCCGACGAGGGCGACCCGGGCGCCTACATGGACCGCAGCATCCTCGAAGGCAACCCGCACAGCGTCCTCGAGGGGATGCTGCTGGGCGCCTACGCGACCGGCGCCACGGAAGGCATCGTCTATGTGCGCAGCGAATATCCGCTGGCCAGCCAGCACCTCAGCGTCGCCCTGCGGCAGGCCCGCGAGTTCGGCCTGCTGGGCGAGGGCATCCTCGGCACCGACTTCAGCTTCGACGTGCAGATGATCCGCGGTGCCGGGGCGTTTGTCTGCGGCGAGGAGACGGCCCTGATCCACTCGGTCGAGGGTCGCATGGGCGAGCCGCGCCAGCGGCCGCCGTTCCCCATCGAGAAGGGCATCGACGGCAAGCCCACCGCCATCAACAACGTCGAAACCTGGGCCAACATCCCCGCCATCATTCGCCAGGGGGCCGAGCGGTTCGCCGCCGTCGGCACCAGGAACAATTCCGGCACCAAGGTGTTCAGCCTCGTGGGCAAGATCAAGAACACCGGCCTGGTCGAGGTGCCGATGGGCATGACCATCGGGCAGATCGTGCACGACATCGGCGGCGGGCCGGTGGGCAAGGCGAAGGTCAAGGCCGTGCAAACCGGCGGACCCTCCGGCGGTTGCATCCCCGCCGACCAGTTCCACCTGCCCATCGACTACGACACCCTCGCCGCGGCCGGCTCCATCATGGGCTCCGGCGGCATGATTGTCATGGACGAGGGCACGTGCATGGTCGACGTGGCGAAGTACTTCATGAACTTCCTCCGCGACGAGTCGTGCGGCAAGTGCTTCACCTGCCGCAAGGGCACGCAGCGGATGTACGAAATCCTCGACGACATCACCCGCGGCCGGGGCACGCCGGAACACATCGACCTGCTCGAAGAACTGGCCCTGGCCGTGAAGGATACGACCATGTGCGGTCTGGGGCAAACGGCGGCCAACCCGGTGCTCAGCACGCTGCGGCATTTCCGCGCGGAATACGAGCGGCACGTGGTCGACAAGCGGTGCGACGCGTTCCTGTGCACCGACCTGGTGGGCGCGGCGTGCCAGGCGGCCTGCCCCCTGGAAACCGAAGCCTGGCGCTACGTGGCCATGGTCGAGAAGGGCCGGCTCGAGGATGCGTACCAGGTGATCCGCGAGGCGAACCCGCTGCCGTCCATTTGCGCCCGCGTGTGCGACCGCCAGTGCGAGCAGCACTGCCAGCTTGGCGCAATGGGCGCCGACCCGGTGGCCATCCGCGCCATCAAGCGGTTCGTGACCGACCGGGTGGACCCGGCGGTGTACCGGCCGCCTGCGCAAAAGCCACGCGAGATCAACATGATCAACGCACCGGGATACGTCCGATTGCGCCGCGAGAAGAACCTGCCGGTTGCGATGTTTTTCGGGGAGGGACCGGTCGATCCGGCGTACCGATTGAACCTGTCCGATTTTCCGGTGGCCGTCGTCGGCGCCGGGCCGGCGGGCCTGACCGCCGCGCACGATTTGGCGCAATTCGGCTATCCGGTCACGCTTTTCGACGCCGAGGCCGAGCCCGGCGGCATGTTGCTGGGCTGCATTCCGGCCTACCGGCTGCCGCGCGACGTGCTGCGCAAGGAAATCGAATCGCTGCTGACCGAGAACGTCACCTTCCGGGGCGGTACGGTGCTGGGCCGCGATATCACCGTCGACGGCCTCTTCGAGGAAGGCTTCCGCGCCGTGTTCCTGGCCATCGGCGCCGACAGAAGCTGGCGGCTCGACCTGCCCGGCGAGGAGCTGGCCGGCGTCTTCTCGTCGATGGAGTTCCTCAAGGCGTTCAACCTGCACGACAAAGAACTGGCGGGCGGGAACGTAGGCATCATCGGGGGCGGGAACTCGGCCATCGACGCCGCGCGGGTGGCCATGCGGCAGAAGCACGTGCAAAGCGTCCGCCTGCTGTACCGCCGCACCTCGCGCGACATGCCCGCCTTCGCCGAAGAAGTGGAAGCCGCCCTGGAGGAAGGCATCGAGTTGGAAACGCTCGTTTCGCCCGTGAAGATCCGCTACATCGAAGCGGCGCTTCGCGAAGGGGTGAAGGTGGAAACGATGGTCGAACCGGTGCGCATCCACGCGCAGGACGGACGGCTGGTGGGCATCGAATGCGTCCGCAACCGGCTGGGCGAGATGGACGCCAGCGGACGGCGCCGCCCCGTGCCCATTCCCGGCAGCGAATTCACCCTCCCGCTGAACACGCTCATCGTGGCCATCGGTGAACGGCCCGACAGCGAACCGCTCAACGCGATGGGCATGGACGTTGACAAGGCGGGCCGCGTGGTGGTCGAGCGCGCCACGCTGGCCGCCGGCCGCGAGGGCGTGTTCGCCGGCGGCGACGTGGTGACCGGGCCCAATACGGTCGTCGACGCGATGGCGGCCGGGCGGCGGGCGGCGGGAGCGATCGACCGCTACCTGCGGGGCGAACCGATGCACAACGTGCCGCAAGTGCGGCTGCCGAGCGTGTTTGTGGACCCGGCTGCCGTGGAGCCCGACGACGACGAGGCCCCCGCCCGGATCGAGCCGGCTACCATTCCCGCCCCGTCGCGGCAGAAGAGTTTTGTCGAAGTCGAGTTGTCGCTATCGGACGAGCAGGCCGCGGCCGAAGCCCGCCGCTGCCTCCGCTGCGACCTGAAGTTCACCCAACGTACGAACGAACCATTAACCGTGGGATAACCTTCCGCGAAATAGGCTTCCAGCCCGTGGGATAGGCTTCCAGCCTGTCATTTTCGGCGGCGCAATGGAAGCCTAGCAACAGATGACAGGCTGGAAGCCTATCCCACGATAGATGACAGGCTGGAAGCCTATCCCAC
>SKJM01000840.1 GCA_007122045.1 Planctomycetales bacterium
GCTGGAAGGCGAAGAGGGCCGGATCCTGGTGAACCGGGGAAGCCAGCCGAAGAGGATCGTACATAATATCTGAATTGTGACAGGCCCGTACCTACCGGTCAATCGCTGCCCCCCTTCTGGTAAGTGGGCGCAAACTCGTTCACGACCCCTTGTCCCGCAGCCTCCGCGCAAGTCAATGCCGGCGGCTCCGAACCCGCCTTGCTTGCCCGGGCGGGGGTCTCTATAATCCCGCCGGCCGAGAAGCCGGCTGCTTTTCCCGTGGGCAAGCGGCAGACCGCCGCCGGCCTGATGACATGGTTTCGTCTCCTCCGCGTAGACGCGCGCCCGCAACGCACCCTGGAAGGTGGCGCGGGCGAGGCAAGGATGCTGGTTCGCTGAACGCTCATACTGGGCACAGTCCGGTCGGACGACGGTGCGTCGAGTGGCAACCGCGCGCAGTGCGGCTCTCCGCGCGCGCCCGCGGTGCCAACCCGGAGGCGGGGCTGTTGCAGTTCACGCTTCAGCGTGCCAACCGGGTCCGGGCGATACGCAGCACGCTCAGGCGTGCACTCCAACCCCGCTGGCTGGCCGGCATGGCGGCCGTGCTGGCCTGCGTAGGCGCGGTGCTGGGGGCCGCGGGCCACGTTGGGGCGGCGGTCGACCTTCCCCAACCCGATGCCGCCGAGCCCATCCGCATTACCGCCGAAGCCGCCAACCAGTGGCAGGAGGGGGCCTACGAAGTGTGGCTGCTGCGCGGCAATTGCCGGCTCCAACAGGGCGACACCCGCGCCCAAGCCGGCGAAATGGTCCTCTGGATCGACCGAGCCGAGCCCGCCCAGCGGCGTCGAAGCCGGGCGATCGCCTACCTCGAAGACGACGTCGCGGTCGATTTCAACGCCGGCGGGCACCGGGCCCGCGTAACCGACCGGGCGTGGCTGGGCCGATTCCACACCGCCGCCGGGTTCGACATCCACGCCGACCGCATCGCCGGCCGCCCCGACGTGACCCCCGAGGTCTACGGGCGCGCCCTGGCGGCCTGGCGGGGCCCCGGCCAAACGGGCTCGGTGCCCGGCGGGGGGGGCGACGCCCCCCCCGCCGTGCAGGAGGCGCAGTTCGCCGCGCCGGCTCCCGGCGGCGTTCGGGCCGCGCAGCCGCGGGCGGTGGTCGACGCCCTGCCGCGGGGCGCCCGCCGCATCCGGGTGTTTCCCCGCGGCGACGTACCCGTCCAGGCCCAGTGGTTCCCCGACCCGGCCACCCACCAGTGGATCGCCGTGGTCGACTCGGGCGTGAACCTGCTCGTCGACGGCGTGGACCGCCTCGAGTCGATCGACGTGACCACCGACCGGCTGGTCCTTTGGACTCGCAGCGCCGACGAGCCCGACCTGACCGGCCAGACCCTCCAGGACGAAGCCACCCCCCTGGAAATCTACATGGAGGGGAACATCGTCTTTCGCCAGGGCGAGCGGGTCATCCAGGCCGACCAGATGTACTACGACGTGCCGAACAACATCGGCACCGTCCTGCGCGCCGAGATGCTCACGCCGGCGCCGAAGTACGCGGGACTCGTACGCCTGCGGGCCGACGTGGTCCGCCAGCTCGGCCGCGACCGGTTCTTCGCCCAGGACGGGTTCATCACCTCCAGCCGGCTGGGCCAACCCGGCTACCGCATCCAGGCCGGCGACGTCGAGTTCGAAGACCGCCAGTTCCCCGCCGTCGAGCCGTTCACCGGCCGGCCCGTCATCGACCCGGTCACCGGCGAGCAGGCCGTCGCCCGCGAGCAACTGCTCACCGCGCAGAACAACTTCCTGTTCCTCGGGCCGGTGCCCGTCTTCTACTGGCCCGTCTTCGCCACCGACGTGAGCGATCCGACCTTCTACATTCGCCACCTGCGGCTGCGCGAGGACCGCGTCCGCGGAATCCAGGTGCTCAGCACGTGGAACGCCTACGAGCTGTTCGGGGTGCGCAACCGCCCCGCCGGCACCGACTGGGACCTGAGCCTCGACTACATGCACAACCGCGGCCTCGGCCACGGAACCACGTTCGTGTACCAGCGGCCGGAGGTGTTCGGCATCGCCGGGCCGGCCGGCGGCATTGCCGATTTCTGGGGCATTTACGATACCGGCCGGGACAGCCTGGGAACCCGCCGGCGCAACTTGCAGCCCGAGGAGGACTACCGCTTCCGGTTCCTCTGGCAGCATCGCCACCACCTGCCCGACGGCTGGCGGCTTTCGCTCGAGGCCGGCAAGATCAGCGACCGCAACTTCCTCGAAGAGTACTTCCAGCGGGAATGGGACCAGTTGAAGGACCAGACCACCGGGGCCGAACTGAAGCGGATGGCCGACAACCGCTCGTTCAGCATCACCGCCGACGTGCGCCTGAACCGGTTCTTCACGCAAACCGAGTGGCTGCCCCGGGTCGACCATTTCTGGCTGGGCGAGTCGCTGCTGGGCGACCGGCTTACCTGGTACCAGCACTCCAGCGCCGGCTACGCGCAGTTGAAAACGGCGACCGAACCGCGCGACCCCGGCCAGGCCGCCCGGTGGACGGCCCAGGCCTGGGAGGTCCCCAGCAGCGGCGAGCGGCTGGCCACCCGCCAGGAAATCGACTGGCCGTTCCAATTCGGACCCGTCAAGCTCGTCCCCTACGCCCTGGGCGAGCTGGCCCACTGGGGAGAAGACGTCGACGGCGACGACCTCCAGCGGGCCTACTGGCAACTGGGCATGCGGGCGAACCTGCCCGTGTGGGCCGTCGACCCGACGGTCGAGAGCGAGCTGTGGAACGTGCACGGCCTGGCCCACAAGATCAACTTCAAGGGCGAGTTCCTCGTGGCCGAGGCCACCCGCGACCTCGACCGCCTGCCGCTCTACGACCCGCTCGACGACGACTCGATCGAGGCCTTCCGCAACCGGATGCCCACAGCCACGTACGGCACGCCGGCCATCCCCGAGCGGTTCGACCCCCGTTCCTACGCCGTGCGCACGGGTCTGGCCGGCTGGGTCACCTCGCCGAGCACCGAGGTGGCCGACGACCTGATGCTCCTGCGCCTCGGCGCCGA
>SKJM01000530.1 GCA_007122045.1 Planctomycetales bacterium
AACGCAATAGCGGCACGCGGCGAGTATAGAACCGGGGCGTCGGCTGCGCATCATCGCAGATTCATCAGTGAGCCAGTAAGGTATATTTTCCGGGGCGACGGCGTAGGGTGTGGCAGGCGGGTTTCACGGCTGTTATAATGGATTCCCTGACTCCAGCCGATTGTGAACAGGGGAATTGATGGTTACGTCGTCGGAAGCAGCAAGCGAACTGTTCCTACTGCAAACGCGCGGCGAAGCGGCCGTTGCGCAACTGTTCGATCAGTACCGGGCGAAACTCGCGCGCATGCTCGCGCTGCGCCTCGACGGCCGGCTGCTCGGCAAGGTCGACGTCGACGACGTGCTGCAAGACGCCTTTGTCGAAGCGAACCGCCGTCTTGGGGCGTATCTGAACCGCCCGACCGTGCCCTTCTTCGTCTGGCTTCGGCAGCTTGCCGGCCAAATCCTCATCGACGTGCACCGGCGTTACCTGGGGGCGCAACGGCGCGACGTGAGCCGGGAGGTGAGCCTGGATCGTTGGGGTGACGCCAGCGCCGGCTCGGCGTGCCTTCTCGCGCAGCTCTCCGACAGCCTGACCAGCCCCAGCCAGTTCGCCGTCCGCAACGAAATGGCCGAGCGGCTCCGCGCCGCATTGCAGGACCTGGAACCGATCGACCGCGAGGTGCTCATCCTGCGGCACCTGGAAGAACTCAGCAATAACGAGGTGGCCGGCATCCTGGGCATCGACAAGTACGCGGCCAGCAAGCGATACGTGCGGGCCCTCGGGCGGTTGCGAAACACGATGCCCGTCGCCGAGGTTTCGTAGCAACGACCGTAACCGCTCACGCCCCGGCCGGGGACTGGTCCGTTTTTCGGCGGACAAACGCCATTTTGAGGGCAACAAGATGACGGAAAAATGGACCTGTCCCCTTACCGGCCGAACGGAGCAGTCCCCTGGGAACGGTTCCCAACGACCTGTAACCCCGGATAGCCTGACATGATGGATTCACTTTGCGATCGGGACCCCGTGGAACGGCTGGCCGAGGAGTTCGCCGCGCGCAGCCGGCGGGGCGAGGCGCCGTCGATCTTCGAGTACGTCGCGGAATACCCCCAGTACGCCGAGCAGATTGAGCAACTGTTCCCCGCCGTGGCCATGATGGAGCAGTTGCGCGTGGAAGAAGACAGCCGGTGGGAGTCGGCCCGAAGGCGAGTGAAGCCCTTCCACCCGCCCGAACGCCTCGGCGACTTCGAGATCATTCGCGAGATCGGCCGCGGCGGCATGGGCGTGGTGTACGAAGCCGAGCAGCGGTCGCTCGCCCGCCGCGTGGCCGTGAAGGTCCTGCCGGAGCACCTCCTCCTCGGCCACGGGGGGCTGGCTCGTTTCCAGCGCGAAGCGCAGACGGCGGCCCGGCTGCGGCACACCGCCATCGTTCCCATCTTCGGCGTGGGCGAACAGGACGGCCTGCACTATTACGTCATGCCGCTGGTCCGGGGCGTGGGCCTCGATGAAGTCATCGCCGCGCTTCGCGCCGCCCCGGAACCTTCGGAAGAGAAACTGCCGCCGGGCCGCCGCGCGATGGGGAACCATCAAGACGTGGGCGTTCTGGTCCGGGCGTTGATCGCGGAAAAATTCACCGAGCCGCCGCCCCGGCTGCGCGGCCGGCAAACCCCCGAACGCTCCCGCGCATCCGCCGCCGACCGCTGGACCGCGGCGGCGCACCTCGGTTTGCAGGCCGCCCGGGCGCTGGAATATGCCCACGGGCAGGGCACGCTGCACCGCGACATCAAGCCGGGCAATCTCCTGGTCGACGAGGAAGGAAACGCCTGCCTGGCCGATTTCGGGCTGGCCCGCGCCATCGAGCCGAACCACGCCGGCGGCGAACGGGAGGTGGTGGGCACGCCCCGCTACATGGCCCCCGAACAGTTGCGCGGGGCCGCCGATGCCCGCAGCGATATCTACGGCCTGGGCCTGACCCTGTACGAGCTGCTCACGCTCCGGCTGCCGGCGGGCGTTCCGCGCGCCGGCGGCCGTTCCGCGGCGCAGCCGGTTCCTCCGCGGCAGCTCGACCCGACCATTCCCCGGGACCTGGAAGCCATCGTGCTGAAGTGCCTGGCCCCCGCCCCCGCCCGCCGCTACGCCACCGCGTCCGCCTTAGCCGACGACCTGCAACGTTTTCTCGACGGCCGGCCGGTTCGCGCGCGCCGCGTTTCCCGGCTCGAGCGGACCTGGCGATGGTGTCTGCGCAATCCGGTCCTGGCCGCCGTATCGGCAGCGGCCGCGCTGTTGCTGGTTGCCTTTGCCGTCACCGCCACCGTGGGCCACGTTCGAACCCGGACCGCCTACGCCGAAACGCGGCACGCCCTGGCCCGGGCCGAGGCGACCTCCGGCGTGGCGCTCGAGGTCCTCGAAGATCTCTATCTGCAATTGTCGCCCGAACGCGTGTGGATCCCGACGGATTCCGACCCGGCCGGGCAGGCCTGCGCCTGCGTCGGGCTCCGGTCGGCCCGGCCGGCGGCGCCCGACCAACGCGACTATATCCAGGTGCCGCCTTCCGACGAGACGGCCGCCCTGTTGGAAAACCTGCTGATGGTCTACGATCGGCTGGCCGAACAGGTCGGCGACGACCCGCGACTGATGCTCCAGGCGGCCGTTGCCACCCGCCGGGTCGGCGACATCCGCCAGCGCCTCGGCCAGATCGACCAGGCCGAACGCGAATATCGCAAGGCGATTGCCAAGCTCGACGCGCTCGGCGACGTTGCGGCCACCGAGCCCAGGGTGTACGCCGAGTCGGCGCGCTGCCACAACGAAATCGGCAACGTGCGGGCCGCCCGCTTCGAGCCGCGGTCGGCCTACGAGGCCCACATTGAAGCCCTGAAGTCCCTGCGGCCGGCGGCCTCGGCACAGCGGGCGTGCGAAGAGTTCCGGTACGAATTGGCCCGGACGTACTTCTTTCTCGCCGGCCGGCACCCCGGGGCCTCCACAACCCCTCGCGACCGGCGCGAGGAACGCTCCGGGCGCCGGTTCGCGCGGTTCGCACTGGCCGAGCAGGAAT
>SKJM01000231.1 GCA_007122045.1 Planctomycetales bacterium
GCAAAACCTGGGCCGAGCAGGAGGTGGTGGTCCATCCCGATGAAAAGGGAAACGTTCCGTCGATGTGCATGAACGAACGCGGCATTACCCTCCGGCCCGGCGAGCACGCCGGGCGGCTGCTGCGCCCCTCGCGGTCGTACGCGGGCGGCAACGACCGCAAGTATTGGCCGCAGCACTACACCAACGCCGTCTACAGCGACGACGGCGGCAAGACCTGGCGCCCCAGCGCCCCGTTCCCGGCCCTGGGCACCGGCGAGGCCACGGTGGCCGAGCTGGCCGACGGGCGGATATACTACAACTCGCGCCGGCATCTTTCCACCGACGGGCGGAACCCGCGCATGAGGCATATCGCCCACAGCGACGACGGCGGCGAAACCTGGAAAGACCTTTCCGTCAGCGACGTGCTGCCCGACGGGGCCCAGCACCGCGACTACGGCCTGATGGCCGGGCTGGTGCGCCTGCCCGTCCGCGGGCGCGACATTTTGGTATTCAGCAACATTGTATCGCCGCGCGGGCGCCACAACGGCCACGTGTGGGCCAGTTTCGACGGCGGGCAAACGTGGCCGGTCAAACGACAGGTCGACGAGGGCTCGTTCGCCTACTCGTCACTTGCAGCCGGCCGGCCCGCAACGCCGAGCGAGGGGTGGATTTACCTGCTGTACGAAGGTTCCGGCGGCG
This sequence comes from Planctomycetales bacterium, assembly GCA_007122045.1. Classification (GTDB taxonomy): domain Bacteria; phylum Planctomycetota; class Planctomycetia; order Pirellulales; family Thermoguttaceae; genus PWXP01. The sequence goes on from SKJM01000231.1 coordinate 679, forward strand.
GGCGCATCGCGCGCTTCAACCTGGCCTGGCTGCTCGAAGGCGAGCCGACCGGCGACGGCGAAGTGCCGGAACTCAAATAGCACGCGGGGCGGTTGAACCTCATGCTTGCCGGAACGTTATGAAGCCACTCGTATCGGACCAAATCCGCGGCAATTGGGCTACACTGCTTTCCGCGTGGAACGCCGACGACTCGCTCGACCTGGGCCGCATCGCAGCCGAGGTCGATGCGTTGATCGCCATGCGGGTGGACGGCATTTACTCCAACGGCACGGCGGGCGAGTTCCACGCCCAAACCGAGGACGAGTTCGACCGCATATCCCAGTGCCTCGCCGAGAAGTGTAGCGCCGCGGGCGTGCCGTTCCAAATCGGCGTCAGCCACATGAGCGCGCAAATCTCCCGCGAACGCCTGCGGCACGTCGTTCCCCTGGCGCCGGGCGCGGTGCAGGTGATCCTGCCGGACTGGTTCCCGCTGACCGACGACGAGGCTGTGGCTTTCCTGGAGGGGATGGCCGAAGCGGCCGACGGCATCGGGCTGGTGCTGTACAGCCCGCCGCACGCCAAGCGGGTGTTGAGCCCGGAGCAGGTCGGCCTCCTGGCCGAGCGCGTGCCGGACCTGATAGGATGGAAGACGGCCGGCGGCGACGACGCATGGTACGCCTCGATGCGCCGGCACGTGCCGCAGTTGAGCGTGTTCGTGCCGGGCCATCTGCTGGCAAGCGGCGTTTGCCGCGGCGCGCACGGGGCCTATTCGAACGTGGCTTGCCTGAACCCGCGGGCCGCCCAGCGCTGGACCGACCGGATGCAGACCGACATGCCGGCGGCGCTCGAACTGGAGCAGCGGTTGCGGCGGTTCATGGACGGTTACATCCGGCCCTTCATTGTCGAACAGCGATACTGCAACGCCGCCTGCGACCGCTTCATGGCCGTGCTGGGCGGATGGGCCGAGGTGGGCGAGCGGATGCGCTGGCCTTATCGCTCGATTCCGGGGTCGGAGGCGGAGCGAATCCGGCCCGCCGCCCGGGCGCTGATTCCCGAGTTCATGGAGTGATGAGGAATACATGCGCATGAACCGCCGTGAACGCGTCTTGACCGCCATCGACCGGGCCGAGCCGGACCGGGTGCCGGTCGACTTCAGCGCCAATGCCGATACGCTCGCCCGGCTGTACGCCGACCTCGGCTGCACGTCGCACCGCGCGCTGCTGGACCGGCTTGGGGTCGACATCGTCGACCTGCGCGGCGTGGTCGACCCGGTCTATTGCGGCCCGGTGCCGAAGCAGCGAGAACTGCCCGGCGGCGTGGTCGAGAACTACTGGGGCTGGCGCACCCGGCGCATGGCCACGGCCATGGGCGTCGAGGACTCCTTCTGCGAGTTCGTGCTGAAAGACTGCCAAACCGTCGACGAACTGGCGGCGCACCGCTGGCCGCAGCCCGACTGGTTCGACTTTGCCGGCTTCGCCGCACGGCTCCGCCCCTGGGAGGGTCGGGCGCTGATGGCCTCGGGACCCAGCATTTTCCAGCACCCGACGTTCCTCCGCAGCATCGAGCAGATGCTGGTCGATTTCGCCGCCGCGCCCGAGATGGCCGACTTCCTCATGGACCGGTTCACCGACTTCTACGGGGCCTTTTTTGACCGCATGTTCTCGGCCGCGCCGGGGCGGATCGACCTGATGCGAATCGCCGACGACCTGGGCACGCAGCACGGGCTGCTGCTGAGCCCGGCCCATTTCGACCGCTTCTTCGCTCCGCGCCTGCGCCGGCTGATCGACATGGCGCACAGCCACGGCGTGAAGGTGATGCTCCATTCGTGCGGGGCGATCGTGCCGCTGATCGAGCGGATCATCGGCCTGGGCGTCGACGTGCTCGACCCGATCCAGGTGGCCGCCGACGGCATGGACCCGGCCGCGATCAAGGAGCGGTTCGGCGGGCGCATCTGTCTGCATGGAGGCATCGACACGCAACACGTGCTGCCCCGCGGCACGCCCGAGGACGTGGCCGAAACGGCCCGCCGAATGATGCGCATCCTCGGCCGCGGCGGCTACATCCTCGCCCCCAGCCACGTGCTGCAAACCGACGTGCCGACGGAGAACATCGTGGCCCTGTACGACGCGGCCAGAGAGGAGTAAGAAGTAAGGATGCTCGACGCACTCGAACAATTGCTGGACCACCTCGGTGGCGCGATCGACGCGCGGCGGCAGGCCGAAGTGGAACGGCGGCACCGCCGGGCGCTGGCCGGGGAGCCGGTCGACCGCCTGCCGCTGGTGGTCGCGTGTCCCTTGCCCCCCGACGCGCGCTTCAAGCCGCTGCCGTACCGCGAGGCGTTCACGGACCCCGAGAAGATGCTGTACAACGA
>SKJM01000818.1 GCA_007122045.1 Planctomycetales bacterium
CGGGAGGGCGGGCCCGCATCGGGCGATCGCCAACGGCGGTCACGGCCATCCGGCCTCTTCCGTTTCCAGGTGCAGGTCGCGCCAATGTAGTCGGCACACGCCGCTGTGCCGTCCTCGGACAAGGCCGTCTGCACCTGGAAACGGAAGTGCTGCCATCCTTTCGCATGGTGATGATCGAGGCCCTAAAAGGCAACGCTGCCGCGCAGGAACACCGTGGGGTGCGGGTGGGGCACCGGCGCCGGATCGTTGACGAAAAAGATTTCGCGTTCGAAGGCGACGCCCACTTCGAACAGTCCGCTCAGCCGCGGCCGGAGGAATTCCAAGCCGGCCGCAGCCCGTATGTCGTTGTAGTCCAACCGATCGGGGCCGCCCGTGTCCCAGCGTTTCACGGTCCAGGCCCCGCCGCCGTACTCGCCCCGCCCGTAGAGCCACCACTCGGTGTTGTGGTAGTCGGCCAGGCGGAATGCGATGCGCGGGTTCGGGAACAGCACTTCCAGCACGACATTGCCGTCGGGCCCCTGTGGCGTCCACACGAACCCTCCGGCGGGCAGCAGTTTCACCCGGTTGCGGTCAATGTACCACACCCCCGCCTTCACCTTCATGTTGGGCGAGAGCGCCAGCACGGCGAGCCCTTTCCCCTGGTAACGGATACTATGCCGGTCGATGTGTTTGAAATCGGAGTGCACGCCGACCTGGAACGCCAGTTCGCCGCCGAACATGGGCGTAACCTGCGGGTTCCAGGCCCCTTCAAGATAGGCATCGAAGAGGACGGGTCGGTCGAGCGTTCTTACCGGCTCTTCCCACACGTGGACGGCGAACCCCGGCGTTACCAACAGCGGCGTTTGCGTGTTATGGAAAAACGGCAGTGCGAACGTTCCGAAGATTTCTGCCTCGTGGATGCCGAGTTCATTCGCGCCCCGGCCGGCAAGCCATACGTAGTCGAATCGCACTTCCTGAAGGAACCGAAGGGCCCCGGTCGTCGAGAATGCCGGGGTATTATAGGGAAAATGGGGGTCTTGCGGCATAAGGGAAGGAGGAAACGACCCCGGCGGCGCGTACGGGTCCCAGGTCGCCGGGGGCGGCTGAATCGTCCCGCTGAACTGCGCCCCCGGAATGGAACCCACCGGTGCCGCTTGGGGCCCAAGTGAGGGTGCCAACGGGTTGACCGGCGCGCCCGGCTGGCCGAAGACGGTTCCCCCGCCGTGGGTGGGGGTGGGTGCGTAATTCGGCGGCACGGCGTAATTGGGCGCGGGATGCCCCGGCGCGCCGCCCGCCGGCGGTCCGTAAACCGGTTGCGGTGCGCCAAGCTGCGATGCGGGAGAAAAATTCACGGTGCCGCTGCCCGCGGTATGGGGCGGCGGAACGGTCGCATCGCCCAGCACCGCCGGGAATTGCACCCGAGCCTGCCCCATCGCCACGGGGCTCATCCAGAGAGCCAAGAGGACGGCCGCCACGGGCCGGGAGCCATAATGAGTCACGAGAAGTCCCCCAAAGGGAGTGGCCTGCGGCACGCGCAGTCGAGGAGTCACAATAAGTGGAGCTATTCAGTAACAAGATGCCCGAAACGGGTCAAGGCCGATTGACGCGTATTTCGCCAAACGCCGGGGGAGCCGGCCGGCCGCATGCGGCAAGGTCACTCCGAATGTTGGGCGTTCCGGATGCCTTCCAACAGCCTGTCGAACGGTTGGTTGAACTTTTCGACCCCTTCGTCTTCGAGTTGTTGCGTCACCCGGTCGATGTCGATCCCCACTTCCGGCAACTGCCGCAAGACCCCGCGGGCATGCTCCAAGTCGTCCTCGAGACGTACCGCCGGCCGGCCATGATCGCGGTAGGCGTCGAACGTTTCGCGCGGCATCGTGTTGACCGTATCGGGCCCGATAAGCGCCTCGACGTATTTCACGTCGCTGTAATTCGGGTTCTTGGTGCTGGTGCTACCCCACAACAAGCGTTGCGTGCGGGCTCCTTGGCGGGCAAGCACCCGGAACCGGTCGGAACCGAAGCGTTCCTTGTAGCGTTGGTAGGCGAGTTTCGCGCTGGCCACAGCGACCTCCCCGAGCAGGGCCTGGCCAATGCCGGCCTGCGGGCCGTCTTGGCCGATGCGCTGCTCGAGGAGTGAATCGACCAGCGTGTCGATCCGGCTGACGAAGAAACTGGCCACCGACGCCACCCGGTCCATCGGTTGCCCTTCGGCCAGCCGGGCCTCGAGCCCTTCGCAATACGCTTCGACCACCTCCTCATAACGAGGAAGGCCGAACAGCAGCGTGACGTTGACGTTGATCCCCTCGCCGGTCAACCGGCGGATGGCCGGAAGCCCTTCGGAGGTAGCGGGCACCTTGATCATCACGTTCGGCCGGTTCACGGCGGCCCACAACCGGCGGGCCTCGTCCACGGTGCCGGCGGTGTCGTGCGCCAGGTGCGGATTCACCTCCAGGCTCACGTAGCCGTCGCGGCCGTCCGAGGCGGCATAAACGGTTTGGAACTCGTCGGCGGCGTCCTGCACGTCGCGCACACTGAGGGCCTCGTAAATGGCGAAAGCATCCTGCTGCCGGCGGGACATTTCCCGAACATCGGCGTCGTAATCGCGGCTTCCGGCGATGGCCTTTTCAAAGATGGCGGGGTTGGAGGTCATCCCCCGCAGGCCGTCGCCGTCGATCATGCGTTTCAGTTCACCGCTTTGGATCAGCCGGCGGCGGATATAGTCCAACCAGACCGACTGTCCCAGCGCAGCCAGCCTTTTCAGAGGATTCGATTCCATGACAGCACCTCATGGGGTTTGGCGACCGGCGGAAACCAAGTTGCCACGACGTGTAGCAACGCGCGCTGCCGGCCGCGGCGAATGAATTGTACGCGGCCTGTCAAGAAGGGGGACCGCCTACCGCCAAGAAAGAAAAAGGGCGCGTTTGTGCTCGGGATGGGGCCACGTGCTTATACACGTTTTCTTCAGAGTACGCCACCGAAAGAGGGCGAACTCTCACCGCAAGGGCAGCTTCCCCCGAGCGACAAACGCGCCGGAAAACTC
>SKJM01000844.1 GCA_007122045.1 Planctomycetales bacterium
CCACCGCCAACGGTCGGGGTAGGCCTGCATCATCATGCGAATGGCGTCGCGCGTTCGCTCCAGCAGCGGCTCGTAGCCGGTCTTGTCGTAAAGCCAAAGATACGCCGCCCACATCCAAGCCTGGTAGTGGGGGGCGTAGCTGATCGTGCGGGCTCGCCAGTAGTGCTGCCAGCCGTCCCGGCGAACCGCCGCATCGTTGAGCGTATTGCGGAAGCCGAAAACCCCCGTGGTGCGGTAGTTGGCCACGATATTTTGCAACAGCACCTCGTCCCAGCGGTCGGTTTCGAGCAGGGCGGCCGTGCCCATGCAGCTCAGGATGATCTTGATGTCGTTGTCGGCATACAGCGAACCACTGTCGTGAGCCCAGCGGATGAGGCCGAAGTCGGCCCGGGCCGGGTCGTCGCGATACAGGCCCGAGTGGAAGTACACCCAGTCGAGCAGGTTGGAGGCGACACGGCGGCTATGCTCATGGCCGTCGAGTTCAGATCGCAGGGCGAAGGCCAGGGCGCTTTCGCCGTTGCTGTCGCTGCGGAGCCACCAGCGGGCCGGCTGGGAGCCGTCGTAATGGATGCGCGAACTGAACCCCTCCAGCACCCCGTGCCGCCCGTCGCCGGCCGGCCATGCCAACTCGGGCGCGGGCCCGATCGGGTCGCGCGGGTTGACGATGCCCCGACGGCGGTACTCCTGGTACTTCTCTGCCCACGATTCGTGGACGAGCATCCGAGCGCCGGTGTGCCAGTCGATGCCGCGCACGATCGCCTGCCGGGCCGCGTCCGGCGGCAGCGGTTCATCGCGGGTGTAGGTGGGCCGGACCGTGGGAGTCCACGCCAGTTCCGGCGCTTTCGTGCCAGGCCGCAACCACTCCAGCACCATGGTCCACACCGTCTGCATCGCGTCCTGAGGCGTATAGCGCGCGGTCACGAACTGACTGAGCTTCGTGGTCGATACCAGCAACGGCAATTCCGCGTGTTCGAACAGCAGCGGGTGGATTCGGACGTCGTCCAGCCCGAATACGGCCGTATCGAAACCGGCCACCCGCGCGGCCACCAGGTGCGGATTCGGGGCGGCCACCGCCACGAAGTGGCAGTCGTGAACGCCCAGGATGCGCAGCCTCAGCAGCGACGGGGCGAACGCCTCGGAGGCGACCACCGCGCGTTCCAACCCAACCCGGCGCGGCCGGCCCACCTCCATGCCCGGCAACGCCGCCGGATATTCCACGAACAAGCGCAGCTCCTTCTCGGCCGCCTGCTCGAAGGTTTCCGGGGCCATGGCAGTCGTCTTCCGCGGGTAGCCGTCGGCCAGGATGAGCACGGCGGCGCCGGCTGGGGCGTTGGCCACCGCTTCGGCCGGCGTGTCGAACCGGCGATACGTTGCGTCCCCGGCCGTCATCACCCGGTACAGGTCGTTCTCGGCCGTGCAGCAGAAGATCAACGCGGGGTCGGGCGTTCCCTCAGCAACGGCCGGGGAGACGAAGCACGCCGCAAGCAGCGCCAGGCATGCGATGGTCATGGTGTGTGTTTCGCGGGGGTCTAAAACTTGCTGGCGTCGACCGGCTTTCCGGAGGCCCCCCAAACACTGCTAGAGCCGGAAACCTCACGTGAAATCGGCCCTCCGACCTACAACCGCGCAGGCATCGGTTCGGCCCGCCGGAGGGCCCGTTCCGGTAGCTTCTCCACCGCCATCCCGGCGACGAGCGGTTCAAGGTCTGAGCCCGCCGACGTGCGAAGCTCGATTTCAATGCGGCCGCCGACGGTGTTGGTGCGAAACGACCTGATCGTTTCACGCATGGCAGCTCCGGCATCGTCAACAATGTCGAAAGCGTCCAGCACCTTTTCATTGTTGATGAACACGTCGAACGCGCGTTGCCCCGGCTTCACGTCGTCGCTCAACTCGGCGAAATGGAGCCGGACCTCATAGGCGCCGTCGTCGAGTTCGTCCAGCGCGACGACACCCTCGCCTTCTCGCGCGGTGGCCGCCACCCACGATCCCACGGCGCTGCGGTGACGGCGGTGGGTGCCCGGTTCGTCGTGCCAAACCCGCCCCGAAGCGTCGACCCGCCGGCCCGGCGCGCCGAAGTTGACGCCAAAGCCCTTCGGGTTGCGCGGGGCGCCGTCGTAGCGAGTCCAGAACTCGATATTCGGATCGTCCGGCATGTGAATCAGCCCGAGCGAGGTCTGGTTCTGGTAAGAGCACGAACAGGTGCGCGTGTAATCGGGGGCGAGGAGCACGCCGTCGGCGGCCACCATGTTGGCGGTGCATCCGGCGCGGAAGCCGCCCAGGGTGCCCGTTCCGCCGTCGTTTTCCAGGTCGGTGAAGCCGGCGGCCCCGGAGCGGAAGGTGATCAGGTGCCGGCTGACGTTCGCCGTGTTGCAGCCGTAGGCCCGCCAGTAGGTCCAGGGCACGCTCTCGCCGGTCAAGGGGTGCCGGCGCATCACGTCGCTGCCGGTGAGCAGTTCCAGCCGCCGCCCTTCCTGCTGCGCCGACATGCGGTGCGGGTTTCCCGTATGGCGCCAGTAGATGGCGGTCAGCAGGGTGTCGCCGTGGAGGGCGATGGGCCCCGTGTAGTTCATCGCCCGGTCCCAGAGCACCTCGCCATCGGCGCCCCGGTAGGCGCGGATGCGGTCGCTCGGTTCGTCGGGCAGGTCGCGCAGGCCGCCGCGGCGGCCCGCTTCGATCAGCACGTCGAACTCCTCGGAGTAGCCGAGCCAGGTTCCGAACACGTCGCTGGTGGTTCGCCATTGTTCTTCGCCGGTGCGCGCGTCGAGTGCCACGACGGCAGGGCTGCCCGGCTCGGCGCCCCGTCGCTGCAACAGCTCCATCGCCCGTTCCGAGAGGCCGTCAATTGCGAAGATGGTTCCGCCCGCCGTAACCACGGCGTTATGCCGGAAGCCGGTGTCTGCGGTGCGGGTCCACACGACCTCTCCGGTGTGGCGATTGAGCACCGACAACGTCGCGCTCGAGGTGGCGCTCCACTCTCGCCCCTTGATGTCGGCCATGCTGGCGAAGCGGCCC
>SKJM01000331.1 GCA_007122045.1 Planctomycetales bacterium
AAAACTGGCCCATCACGGTCACCCAGTCGCCGCGCAACTCGGAGGCCGAGTTCAGCCAGGACGTGGTGGTGCGCTACAAGGCCTCCGAGCGCGGCGCGGCGGCCGTATTGAACCCCCGCTACCTCGTGCGCAGCACCGGCGGTCCGGCCGGCTCGCCCGAGTAAGGCGTAGCGCGTAGGGTGGGTGGTTCCGGCCGCACGTTACGCCGGCCGAACGGCTACACCATTCGGAGCGGCCGGGTTCACCCACGCGCTCACCGCCAACCGCACCGTGCGCGCGGGTGGGTGACTCCGGCGGCATGGTATGTCGGCGCGTCGCCAACCGCACGGCGCCCGTGGGTGAACCCGGCTGTATCATGGCGCCAACCGCACCACCGCTGCAACGTCCCATTGGGCGCAAACGCCGATCCGCCGATTGTCGACAGCCGGAACCACCCACCCTACACCGAGCACCTGACATGAACCTCGAATCCATTCGCACGATCAAGCGGCAAACGCTGGCGCGCATTGCCGAGATCACCGAGCAGCCGAAGCCGAGCTACCAGATCGACGGCCAGCAGGTGGCCTGGGCCGAGTATCTGAAACAGCTTCGCGCGACGGTCGACTGGTGCAACCGCGCCCTGGCCGCCGAGCAGCCGTTCGAGGTCCACTCGCAGGGATATACCTAACCCGGGGACTGTCCCCAACGCCGCCTGCTTTACCCTCCCTCGGGGAGGGTCGGACGCGGTAGCGGCCGGGGAGGGTAATGTCCAAAGTGATGCCCAAAGCAAGTGGCATTGGGCTAGTCCGCTTCACCGAACGCCCCAGCCATGTTCAACCCAGCCTCCGATTTGCCGGCCATCGCCGACGGCCTTGAAACCGTCACGCTGCGGCGGCGCGGCGATCCACCCGGTGCGCCGGGAACGGCCATCGAACGGGCCTTGCGCCTGGCCGTGGTGCGCCGCGAGCCGATCGTGGGCAACCGCTACGAGGTGCGCCGCCGGGTCGATACGTTCGGCCGGTTCACCGCCGGCGACGTGGTATGGCGGCTACCGACCGGCGTCTTGGCCGCGCCGCCCGGGGTGGGCGACGTGCTGCTCGACGCCGGCGGCCGCCGCTGGACCATCCTGGAGGTGGAAGAGCCGCGGCTGGCCGCCTGTTGGCGATGCACGGCCCGCGACCTCGCGCTGGCCTACTCGCTCGACGACTCGGTGGCCGTGCTCGAACCGGTGTACGCAAAGGGGGGCGGCGGCGCGGCCGAGGCCACGTGGGTGATCGGGCGAACGGGCGTGCGGGCGAGCATCCAGCCCATCCGCGACGCGCCCGCCGTCAACCACAGCGTGCGGCTGGCGGTCCGCCGCGTGCGCATCCTGCTGGCCGAGGACCTCGACCTCAGCGCCGCCCATCGCATTCGCGGCCCCGACGGCACGGTGTACCGCATCCTGGCCGTCGCCGGCCGCGAGCGCCTCGGCGAGCCCCAAACCATCGAAGCCGAAACGTTATGAACCTGGCACAAGTACTCCATCAACGTTGGGCGGCCGATGGGCCGCTCAACAGCCTGCTGCCGGCCGAACGCGTGTTCACCGGCACCAGTGTGACGCCCGCCATGCCGCTGGCCGTCATTTCGCGGGCCCGGGCGAGGCCGGCGGTGCAGTTTGCCGACGGGGCCGGGCTCGACACGGTGGCCGTGCGCATCGAACTGTACGACCCGAGCTACGACGCCTCGCAGGCCGTGCTTGCGGCGTTGAAGCGAGCGTTCGACCGCACCAGCTTCGACCTGGCGGGCAGCGACAAGGTGCTGTACATGCGCCGCACGGCCGACCACGCCCGGCAGGAACCCGACGGCACCTGGCGCACCGCGGTCGAGTTCGACTGCACCGTGCTGACTGCGCGAGCGGTCGTTTGACATCCACCGCTTTGCACCGGGTAGGTCCCACGAGCCGAGCGGGACATCCGTTTGTCTATGTTTCGGGGTGCCGCTCGGCTCGCGGCACCTACCCCAGAGGAGAATCTTCATGCGTTTTCAAGCAGATATGCGCGCCGCCTTGGGCTGGCGCTGGACCGAGGGCGCCACGTTCGATGCCCGGCTCGAATTCGGCCGGCAACTGCTCGACGCGCACGGGCTGGGTTCCGAGGCCGCGTGGTCGGCTGAGGACGAACTGCTGCCCGGCGGCCACGCGCAAACTTACGACCTGACGCACCTGGTGCGCGCCGTGTTGGGCGACGCGCTGGTGACGAGCCTGGAGGGCGTATACGCGATGCTGGTCGTCAACCATTCGCCCGACGGCGGTTCCCTCCACGTCGGCGGTGCGGCGGCGGACCCGTGGACGGGACCCTTCGGCGCAGGCGGCGGACCGCTGGTCGTCGCGCCCGAGGGGGCCGCCCTGCTGGCCAGCCGCGCCGCGGCCTGGCCGGTCGATCAGGCCGCCCGCAACCTCCGGCTGGAGGCCGTCGGCGGCGACGTGCAGTATTCTCTCGCCGTGGTGGGCGTTGCGCCGGGCCCCGGTTCCAGCGCGTAGCGCGCGCCGCCAACCGCACCGTGCCACTTACTTCACCCTCCCTCCGGGAGGGTCGCGAGGAACGAGCGGGGAGGGCAAATTGCCAATTAATCCTGGCTTTTCGTAACGCTCCCCGGCCGCTACCGCGTCCGACCCTCCCGGAGGGAGGGTGAAGTCGAAAGTAAGTGGCACTGGCCAACCGCCAACCGCACCGCCGCAACCACCCACCCTACGCTCGGGAGCATTGCCCATGACACCGCCGTTCCATGAATTGGCCGGGTCGCCGATCGAAACGTACGGGCCCGGGGGGCTCACCGCGCGCCGCACGCTGGCGTGCGCGTGGGCCGACCGGGCGGCGCTGATCCGCGCCCTGCTGGGCGACGGCTACCCGTTCGGCGGCGGCGAGCGCGCAGCGTATCCGACGGCCCCCGCCGCGGTGGCCATGCGGGTGCGGGTCGAGCCGCTGATGCACGATCCCGCCGGGCAGCCGCCGGCCGGGCTGACCGAAGGGCTGAGCGCGTACCACGGTTTCGC
>SKJM01000362.1 GCA_007122045.1 Planctomycetales bacterium
AGTTTGCGCAAGACGACGGTCCACGACGACGGGCCGATCATGCAGCGGAGGCCCGACCCGCTCCCCTCGGCGCGCGACGCCACCAGGCCCTATCGCATGCAGGCCATCAAGTACGGCCCCTATTTCCGGCTGACCATCGACGACATGGTGGTGATCGACTGGAAAGACGACGGCGCACCGGACTCCGTGCTGGCAGGCGGCAAGATCGGCTTCCGGCAAATGGCTGGCCTGATTGCCGATTACGGCAACCTGAGGGTGCAAGAGGTGGTTCTCAAAGAGTCGGAGTAATGCCGGGCCGGGTAGCGGCGCCGCCCGCCGGCTGCCCCGTGAAGCACGACGCCGGAGTTCGGCGGTTGCAGTGGTGTGCGCGCCGCATTCCCGCTTGTACGGCAAGTGAACGGCATCCCTCGGCTTAGGGCACCTCGATGCCCAACTCCCGCACCCGGCGGTACAGGGTCGCCCGGCTGATGCCCAGCAGTTCGGCCGCCCGGGTGCGGTTGCCGTTCGCTCGCTCGAGGGCCGTCAGAATGCGTTCGCGTTCGTCCTGCGCAGGTTCGGATGAGGGGGCGGGGGGGCCGATTTCCAGCAGTTCCGGCGGCAGGTCCTCGGGCCGAATGACGGAGCCTCGGGCACAAATGACCGCGAACTCCAGGGCGTTGCGAAGCTCACGAATGTTTCCAGGCCATGACTGGGTCAAGAGAATGGCCATCGCGTCGCTGCTGATTTCCTCTACGTCCTTACCCGTGGCTGCTCTGTGCTCGGCCAGGAAGGCCCGGGCCAGAAGCGGCAGATCGTCGCGGCGCTCGCGCAGAGGGGGCAGCTTCACCCGGGCAACCCGGATGCGATAGAACAGGTCGTGGCGGAAACGCTTCTCCTCCACTTCGCGAGCAAGATCGCGGTGCGTGGCGGCGACGATGCGCACGTCGACCGGGCGCAGGTTCGACTCGCCCAGCCGCAGCACGGCGTTCTCCTCAAGCACCCGCAGCAGCGACGTCTGCACGCGGATGGGCAATTCGCCGATCTCGTCGAGAAAGAGCGTGCCGCCGCCGGCCGCCTCGAACAGGCCCGCCTGGTCGTCGTAGGCCCCGGTAAACGAGCCGCGCCGGTGCCCGAACAACTGGCTGGCCGCCAACTCCTCACTGAGCCCGGCGCAATTGAGGGCCACGAAAGGCCCGTTGCTGCGAGCGCTCTGGTTGTGGATGGCCCGGGCGACCAGTTCCTTGCCCGTCCCGCTCTCGCCTTCGATGAGCACGGTTGAGTGGACCCGGGCCAATTCGCCGATGAGTTGGAACACCCCACGCATCGCCTTGCACTTGCCCAGCATGTTCGGCACGCCCGACTGCGCGTCGAGTTGCCGGCGCAGTTCGTGCAAGGGGGAAACGTCGTACAGGAAGAGGATTTTTCGGACGGGATCGCGAGGGTCGTCGGCAATCTCGATTTCCACCCGCCGCTCGCTCCCCGCGCCGCCGGGAAGCGCCAGCGGCAGTTTCGACCGCCCGTCGGGCGCCGCGGCGCACATCCGCTCCAACTCGCCGAGTTGCCGCGTGCTGAGCCCCAGGACCTTTCCCACCGGTCCCTCCGGGGCGTCGGCGGCGTGCAGTCCGAGCAGTTTGCGGGCTGCCCGGCTGGCGAACGTCACGCGGCCTTGCGGGTCGAGCATTAGCGTGCCGTGCCGCTGGGCGTCGAGGATGGCCTGCAAATCGTCGCGGCTTTGCCGAAGCCGCCGGTCGACCTCACCTTTGTACAAGGCGATTTCGATGGCCGTTTGCAGGTCGCGCTGGTCGAACGGTTTGACGATATACCCGTAGGGCTCGGCCTCCCGCGCCCGCCGGAGCGTCTTCCCGTCGGAATAGGCCGTCAGGAAGACCACGGGGATGCCGGCGTTCTGCCGGATTTGCTCGGCTGCCGCCACGCCGTCCACCTCGCCCTCGATGCAGATGTCCATGAGCACCAGGTCGGGCTGCGCGGCGGCGGCCACCCGGCAGGCGTCTTCCCCCGACCGGGCCGTGCCCGACACGTGGTAGCCGAGGCGCTCGATCTGGCACGCGATATCCAGCGCGACGACCTCTTCGTCTTCGACAATCAGGATGGTCGCAGGTTCAGGCATAGATGCTGTCGCTCCGCATTTCCGAGAGTCTTTCCCACGGTACAGGGCGAAGGGGACAGGCCCCCGGAATGGTTATGACGCCGGAAACGTGATATCGAAAAGGGTACCGGCCCGGCTCTCGACGTGCAATTGCCCGTGAATCTGGCGGACCAGCGCCCGCACCACCCGCAGCCCCAGCGATTCCGCCGCGGCGGCCGTTTCCGGCAGGACGCCGACGCCGTCGTCCCGCACGCTCAGGTGGTATTGCCCCGCCTGCTTGGCGAAGCCGACGACGATCCGCCCCTCCTCCCGACCGGGGAACGCGTGCTTGGCGGCGTTCGACACCAGTTCGCTAACGATCATGCCGCACGGAACCGCCTGATCCAGCGGCAAGCGGCAAGGCTCGGCTTCGACGCGCACCGCCAGCCGAACGCCGCCATCGTGCGAGTGCCCAAGCTGGGCCGCCAGTTGTTCGATGTACTCGGCAAAGTCGATTTGCGAAAGATCGTCGGAGCGATAAAGCTGTTCGTGGATCAGGGCCATCGCCCGAATGCGGTGCCGGCTTTCGGCCAGCAGCCGGAGCGTTTCGGGCGAATGCGCGTCGTGCGCTTGCAAGCTGAGCAAGCTGGAGATGACTTGCAGATTGTTCTTCACCCGGTGGTGTACTTCCTTCAGCAGCAACTCCTTCTCGTCGAGCGAGGCCCGCAGCCGCGATTCCACTTGCTTCTGCTCGGAGATATGGACGGTGCTTGCACGCAGGTCGGCGAGCATTTGGTTGAAGGCGCCGGCGAGCACGCCGATTTCGTCGTTGCGGCGGACGGCGACGGCCGCGCTGAGGTCGCCCCGCCCGGCCGCCAACGCCGCCTCTTTCAACATGCGGAGCGGCTTGCCGATGAATCGGGCGAGAAACAGCCCCAG
>SKJM01000776.1 GCA_007122045.1 Planctomycetales bacterium
AGAAGCGCAACGGGTTTGATCGGCCAACCAATTTATTTGCCGACAAGACGTGGAGGCGGAGGGCGGAGGGCGGAAGGCGGAGGGCGGAGGGCGGAGGGCGGAGGGCGAGGTAGGATGGACATTCTTGTCCGTCATCGCCCCGCTTCTCCGGTAAGCGTTCCCAGGGGACTGTCCCCTTCCCATGCCGTGAACGGTGACCTTGTCCGTCATGCGCCGACGGACACGAATGTCCATCCTACCGGGAACACGGGGTCCGCCGGTCGCCCTACAGGTGCGAAAGGGGCACCTTGCCCACGGGGTAGACGTTGAACCCGATCTCGAACAACGCGCGGTGGTCCAGCAGGTTCCGGCCGTCGAAGCAGAACGCCGGGTGCTCCATGCGCCGGTAAATCGCCCGGTAGTCCAACGCGCGGTACGGCGCCCATTCGGTCAGCACGGCGAAGGCGTGGGCGCCCTCGACCGCCCGCATCGGGTCGGGCTCGAACGCCACCGCGTCGCCCAGGTCGGCCAGGTCGCGCCGCGCGTTGTCCAGCGCCTGCGGATCGGTCACCACCACCCGGGCGCGCTCCTCGACCAGCCGCCGGCACACGAAGTTCGCGGGGCTCTCGCGCGTGTCGCCCGTGTCGGCCTTGAACGCGAACCCCAGCACGGCGATCCGCTTGCCCACCACCGTGTTGAACATCGCCGCGACGATGTTGCGGGCGAAGCGCTGCTGCTGATGCTCGTTGATCCGCACCACCCCGAGCCAGTAGTCGGCCACCGCCTGCAAGCCGAAGTGCTCGCACAGGTACACCAGGTTCAGGATGTCCTTCTTGAAGCACGAGCCGCCGAACCCCACGCTCGCCCGCAGGAACTCCGGCCCGATCCGCCGGTCCATGCCCACCGCGCGGGCCACTTCGGCCACGTCGGCCTCGGTGGCCTCGCACAGTTCCGAGAGCGCGTTGATCGAGCTGACCCGCTGGGCCAGCATGGCGTTGGCCGCCAGTTTGGAAAGTTCGCTGGACCACACGTTGGTCCGCAGGATGCGGTCCTCCGGCACCCAGCGGGCGTAGATGCCGGCCAGCAGGTCCATCGCGCGGCGCCCCCGCTCGGACACCTCGCCGCCGATCAGCACGCGGTCGGGGTGCTCCAGGTCGCGGATGGCCGAGCCCTCGGCCAGGAACTCGGGGTTGGAAAGCACGTCGAACGACACGCCGTTCGGCTTCGAGTGGAGGATGCGGGCCATGGCCTCGGCGGTGCGGACCGGCAGGGTGCTCTTCTCGACGACGATCTTGTCGGTCTTCGCGTGGGCCAGGATGGTGCGGGCGGTGGCTTCCCAGTACTGGAGGTCGGAGGCCCGGCCGGCCCCCTCGCCGAAGGTCTTCGTGGGCGTGTTGACGCTGACGAAGATCACGTCGGCCGTCTCGATCGAGCCGGCCACGTCGGTGGTGAACGACAGGTTCCGGCCCAGCGCCGTGCGGACGACCTCTCGCAGCCCCGGCTCGTAGATGGGCGGTTCGCCCGCCTGCCACGCCCGGACGCGTCCCGCGTCGATATCGGCCACGACCACGTCGACGTCGGGGCATTTCGCGGCGATCACGGCCATGGTCGGCCCGCCGACGTAGCCGGCGCCGATACAGAGAACTCGCATGTACGTCTCCCGTGTGCTTTGGTTGCGCCAGTAGCGGCTGCCCACGCTCGGCAGCGCCACTTCCACGCGTCTCTATGCCCGCCGCAGCCGGAAATTGTGCTTCCGGCGCGGCCTCTCCAGTTCCGGTTAACCGGCCGGCTTGCCCGCAGGTGGCCCTGGTGCAACTCCTAACTTGTAGACAACAGCGAGGGCAGTCCCCCCCCCCGCGGCCGTCAACGGCGTTCGCCTCCGCGGCGCCGGGGTTCCGCCACGATCCGGCGCATCTCCGCAACGGAAAGCTCCTCCGGCAAACGGGCGCCGATCGCGTAGCACTTCGGCCCCAGCCGGCGGCACCGCACCACCTCGACCGACCGCTCGACCCCGCCGGGCAGCACCAACCTCGCCTGCTCACTCGGAAACAGTTGCTCGAAGTGCAGGAAGCCCACCCCGCCGCGCGAAATGTTCAACATGTAAACCGGCCAAACCGCCGGGAGCCGGGCCACCGCCGGCAGGGTCGGCAGGCAGTGCAGCGAGGCGGTTTCCTCATGCCCGCGAAGGTGGTACCGCGGATACCGGCGCGCCTCGTTGCAGCCGGTCGGCGCCATGCCCCGCTTCGCGAAGTTCGCGCGCAGCCAATCCGGCAGGACCACCGGGCAGGCAGCCGCGGCCCTTCCCGCGTCTAACGTCTCTGCGTAACCACCGACGTCCAGCATTGCACCAGTTCCTTGTCGAAGCGCCGCCCGGCTTCACGCTCAAAGTAGGCCGGCACCCGCTCGTCGCCCGCGGCCGCCCGGCGCAGGCGGTGGCGCCGGACGACGTCGAACGCGTCGGCAATCGCGCAAAGGCGGGCCCAGGGATGGATTTCGTTGCCCACGAGCCCCACCGGGTAGCCGCAGCCGTCGTACCGCTCGTGATGCTGGTAAACGATCATCAGCGAATCCGACGGCACGTCGGCTCGCCGGCAGAGCGCTTCGAAGCCGCGGGTGGGATGCTCGCGGACGACCTCTCGGTCGGCGCGGCCGCGGGGACCGCCGCCGTGCCGCTTCGCGCGGCGAAGCAACGGCTTGCCCACGTCGTGCAGCAGCGCCCCCTGGGCGATGGCCGCGCGTTCCCGCGGCCCGCCCATCCCCAGGTCGGCGGCCAGCAGCAGCGAATACACGGCCACGTTCGTCGCGTGCGTGAAGTTCGACGCGTCGGCGGCCATCGCGCCGGCCAGGTCGGCGAACCCCCCGCCGCAGCGCCCGACGACGGCGGCCAGTCCGGCCGCGTACTCGCACGTTGCCGGCACCACCTGCTCGACGGCGCCGTGGTGGAACGCCTCGTGGAATGCCTCCCGCATCGTGTCGCGCAGCAGGGCGAATCGCGCCGCCGGCGGCCGGGTTTCGTCGCCGAGG
>SKJM01000357.1 GCA_007122045.1 Planctomycetales bacterium
GCCGACGGCGTCCGCTGGGCCGTCGACCTGGGCGCCGAGGGCTACCACCGGATCGAATCGCGCGGCATGAACTTCTGGGCTCGCGGCCAGGATTCCGACCGTTGGAAGGTGTTCCGCCAGAACAACCTGTCGCACAACACGCTGGTCATCGACGGCCAACTCCAGCGGGCGGCCGGCCACGCGAAAATCGTCCGCTTCTCCGACGATCCGGACTTCCCGTGCTCGGTGGTCGACATGACCCCGGTGTACGAGGGGCAGGCCGAATCGGCGCGGCGCGGCATGGCGCTGCTGCCCTCCGGCGAGGTGCTCGTGCGGGATGAGTTGACCGGGTTGAAGCCCGGCAGCCGGGTCCGCTGGGGCATGGTCACGCCGGGCACGCCCGGCGCGGCCGGCGCGGCGGTGATCGACCTTTCGCAGCGCGACGCCCGGCTGACGCTGCGGATTCTCGCTCCGCAGGACTTGGCATGGCAAATCGTCGACACGGCCACGCCGCGCAACGAGTGGGACTCGCCCAACCCGGGAACTCGCATGGTGGCGTTCGAGGCCGCCGCGCCCGAGTCGGGCGAACTGACGCTCATCGTGCTAGCCACGCCGGGAAGCAGCGAGGCCTCGGTCGGGGAAACGCTGCAACGAAAGCCCCTGGAGGAATGGGGGCGGTAATCCGAATGGCAGCCCTTCACGGGGGGACTGTCCCAATTTTCGGGGCGGAGCAGGTATTCCTTCTGGATAACGCTATTTCGCCGCGAAAATGGGACTGCCCCCTTCGGCCGGTAAGGGAACTGGTCCATGGTCAGCCATACCGACCGTGCTCGTCGGCCAGGGCGACCATCCGCTTCAGCCGCTCGGGACGCACGCGGGGCGCCACCGAGCACGCCGAGGAGAGGATGTAGCCGGAGCCGGGCATGCCGGTCTTGAGCCGGTCGAGCACCGCGCGGTCGAACGCGGCGTCGCCGGCGTGGAGCATCTCGTTCACCGCGTCGAGGTTGCCCTTGAGGAAGAAGCGGTGGCCGAAGCGGTCTTTCGCCTCGGCCAGTTCCACCGTTCCCAGCGGCGGGGGGTCGAGCGTGTCGATCCCATCCATGCCGCTTTCGCTCATCAGGTCGAGCCGATCGCCGATCGCCCCGCAGGTGTGCACGTACACCGGCAGGCGGTGCCGGTGCACGGCCGCGGCAATCTGCCGCTCGTAGGGCAGGACGAACTGCCGGTACATCGCCCGGCTGATGAACCCCGCCCCGGCAAACGCCGAGCTGACCAGGACGGCATCGGGATCGTGCGGGGCGAGGCAATCAGTTTGAGCCCCCGCCATCGCCGTGAAGTGTTCCAACAGCCGGTGACATGTTTCCGGCGCCTCAACCAGGGCCATCAGCGCGTTCTGGTAGCCGAACAACTCCAGCAGGTGCGTAAACGGCGAAAAGACCTCGGCGTGAACCGACGCCTCCGGGCACAGGGCCCGCGCGGCGCGAAGGCCGGCGGTGAACCATTCCGGATAGGCGGCCGGGTCGGTCAGGTCGGCATCAACGGGAATATCCCACAGTGCCGGCGCGTGCCAGGTGTTCCACACGTATCCGGCCAGCCGGTACGTGGCCGGATCGCCGGCGTCGACGCTCGTATAATCGGCCCGAGGGAGAGGGCCGCCCCCGGGGGTGGACGTTTGGGGGTTGTCGTCGGCGGGAACCCGGGTTTGCAGCCCATTGGCCCAAGTGAGTCGCCGCCCGCAATCGCCCGTCTCGTCGGCCGCCAGGTACTCGCGCCAGTCGGCCGGCCGGCCCGGCAGGTTGATCAGCACGCCGTCGAACCCGTAGCGGGCGCGAAGCGTCTCGACGACTCGGGCAAACGTGTCGCTGTCGAACCAGATGTCGACCGGGTCGAACCTGCTATGGAGGAAATAATGGCCCAGCGCCAGTTGGCACATCACCGGCACCCGATCGGGCGGCTGGTGTGCCATGGCGGCCCGGACCCGTTCGCGGCTGGTCATGGAGTGCATCGGGCAGATTCCCGGTCTTGTGCCACGGCAGTTCCTTTCGATTGGGAGTTCGTTGTCGCCAGGCGTGGGCTTCCAGCCTATCCCACGTCATTCGCGCGCCGCCGCGAACAGGGCTTTGAGGTTTTCGGCCGGCGTGCCGACGGGCAGGGTGCAGCCGGAACTGGCGATGAACCGCCGGTGGCCGGCCGCCGCCATGTCGCGCACCAGTCGCCTCGTGGCGGCCGACACCTCCGCCGGAGTTGCCCGCAGCAGCACCCCGACCGGATCGAGGTTGCCCCACAAGGCCACCTCGGGGCCGCACACCTTCGCCGCCCACGCCATATCGACCCGATGGTCTAGTTCCAACACGTCGGCCCCCGTGGCGGTCATCGCCGGCAACAGGTCCGTGGTATCGCCGCAGACGTGCAGCGACACGGGTTTGCCGGTCGCCGCGCGCAGCCGCTCGATCACCTGCTGCTCGAAGGAGGCGGCCACGTCGGCATGGAGCGCCGGGCCGAGCAGGCCGGCGGGCGAATCGCCGCCACTGAGCATGTCGGCGCCCGCGGCGGCCAGCGCCTCGCCGTAGGCCACGGCGTAGTCGGCCGCCTTGCGCATGACGGCGGCCAGCACATCGTCATGTTCGATGGCGGCGGTCATCGCCCGTTCGATACCCATCAGCGCACACGCCACGGAAAACGGATACTGGTCGAAACACGCCACGAGGAAGGCGTCGGGACCAAGGGCCTCGCGAACGCGCCGGGTGGCCTCCAACATGAGCGGATAGCGCCCCGACTGCTGGGGGTCGGGTGGCGGAATCGCGTCGGCGTCGGCCGGCGCGCGAACCCGGGCCGCACCGTTGCCCGCCACGGGCTGGTCCTCCCGCTCGGCCGCCACCTCGGCGCCCATCGCCTCGGCGGTGACCCACGTATCGGCCGAAATCCACACGGCATCGGGTTCGAATACCGCGGCGTAGCGGACCACCGCGGCGGCCAGCGTCTCAGCGGAAAGGCTGTACTCCCGAAGCGACGCGCCTACCA
>SKJM01000294.1 GCA_007122045.1 Planctomycetales bacterium
CGGAGGAACCGTTGCAATGGGTGCGCCGCGGATGCACGGACACGCGGGCGAGCGAGCGCCTGTTGACGACGCGCTACCGCAGCAATTCGGCATGGATCGACCTTGCCACCGGCCAAATCACGCCGTTCCTGGCGGTGCGGCCCGGTTGCACGCTGAACAACAGCCTGTATCCCGCCAACGGCGTTCTCAACATGCCCAATTTAAGCGGTGGCTGCACCTGCAATTTCCTCCCCGTTTCGATGGCTCTCGTGCCCGTGCCGGAGACCATCCGGCGAACCGGTACGGAATGAACACGCCAACGGCGAGGATCCGGCCCATGCTTCGGCGGCCGGGAGCCACGCGAGTTGATCGCCGGAGGAACCGGCGGCGGTTCCTGCGCCAATCGCTTTTGCACCGACCCACCAAGAGGATCCGGCGGGAGTGTGTGGCGTGCAACCCGCCGATGGGAACCACCTGATCCGTCGGCCGCTGTTGGTTCCGTTTCGAGTGTGCCCGCGCTACACGGCCCGGATTTCGCCCTCCGTCGCCGCGACAATCCCGGCGGCCAAGGGACCGGTGGGCAGCCTCCCGGACGCCTACGCCTCGTAGCTGATCGGGCTAAGGTTGATCATGAGCTTGCTGAGAATCTCTTTCAGCTCCTCGTCGTTGAACTTGCCTTTCAGCAGGTGCTCCACCAGTTCCGCCTGCCGCGGCTGGCCGAACGCCAGGCGGTACACGGCCAGCGTCTTCAGAATCTTCGCAAGCCGCGCCTGATCGCGACTAAAGGGGTACAGCGGAATCACGCGCTCGATTTTGACGCTGTCGGTTTCGACGTGCCAGTAAGGGACCAGTTCGCACTTTTGCTGGTCTTGGCGTTCTTGCCGGTCGGCCAGATCGAACAGCCGCTGCCACAAGTCGCCTGACGGGTCGGTCAGCTTGCTGCGATATTTCTCGGCCAGGAACTGGCGGATGACCAGGCCCTTATACCGGTTGATCCGGCCTTCGCGCTGTTCGAGGTCGATCGGATTGCCCGGCAGGTTCCAGTGGACAATACGCCGGCAATAGGCGTGGAAGTCGAGCCCTTCCTGCCCGATGGAGGTCGTGGCCAGCACAAACGGGCGGAAGGGCGAGTTGAACACCTCGCGCAGACTCGCCGCGCGCTGGCCGCCCTCGTCGGTCTCGATGCGCTGGCTGCCGAACTCGACGGCGTAATGGCACCGCATTTTCTTGGGCCGGTCGGCCGTGAACGACCTGAGATTGTCGACGTTGATCGACGCGGTGTCCAGGTTCACCGACGCGAGCAACTGGGCGATGGCATCCTCTGCATCGACATTCTGCCCCTTGAGCAAATGGAAATACTCATCCAGTACCGCTTGCAGGCATCCGTTGGCGCAGTAACGAGCAACCATTCGCCAATAGCTCTTATCCGTAACGCCCAGCCGGACGGCAGCGATGGATTCGGGCTTGTTGAACAGGTTGACGAACTCGTCGGCGGCGTCGAACGCGCGCACCATGGATACGGCATTGTTCTGGCCGGGAAACACGCGCTGGAGACTGCGCAGTGTGAGCACGGCCGGCGAGCCGAGGGCCAGGTCTGCCAGAACTTCGGCCAAGTCCTTCGGCAGCGGCCCGAGGCCGGCGTTTTCCGGGTGTTTGAAGCACTCTTGCAGCCGTGCGAAGTGGCGTTCCTTGGCCGATGCGTTCTCGGTGGCCCCGCGGAAGAACGTTAGACGCCCCCAGGGGTCCTCTTCCGCGCCGTCCACCCAGAACCAGTTTGTGAGCATGCGCCGGAATTGTCCGGACGCGCGATCCAGGAGCACGGGCGCCGCCGAGTACCACCGCTCGCCGTCGCCATTCTTACTGGAATACCGGCCAAGCTGCGCCCGTTCCATCTCCGGGCTGATGGCGTCGGTGGCCCTTTGCCTTAGTTGGGGCCAGGTCAGGCCGTCGCGCACGTTCGCTGCCGGGTCGATGACCTTGGCGAGCGTCAGGCTTGGATAGAGCAAGCAGAAGTTGCTCATGTTTCGCAGTTGGGCATCTTCGTCCCGCCCGGCGCGGGAAAAACGAAGCTGGGGAATTGGGTGGCGCCGCTTTCGGTCGGGCACAAAGTACCTCCGCGTTTCTTTTTCGTGCGGCTCGCGTGTTCTCGAGTTGCCAATCGTGCGGCGTTCCACTTCGTACGACAGCAGCGTGGCGATGACGCGCGGCACCATCACCCAGGCGGAAAACAGCAAGGTCTTGGAGAAGTTAGGCATGGCCGCGAACGGCCCTTCAAGCGGGTAATAGGGCAAACTCGGCGGCACCCACAGCAGCTCGGCCCCTCGCTGGCCGACGGCCTTCTCGACCAGCAGCGACAGGCGCGCATTCGACGGCACGGCCGGGTCCTTTTGCGAACCCACCACGAAGCGGTAACGGCGCACGGCTCCCAGGTTGAGCCAAGCCTGGGGCACCGATCGGAGGCACGCCTTGATGTCGGGATCGTCCCGGTGCAGCTTCAGGGTCTCCTTCACCTTGTAGCGGTCCAGATACGACAAGGGGTAAGGCGCCGATTTGCAGTACTCTACGGGGTTTCCGGCGACAAGCTTCTTCGCGCTGAGGGCCTGGAACACCCGATCCGTCTTCCGATAATTGTCGATGTCGCCAAGCTCCACGGTAACGGGCTCACGGCCCTGGTCTTCGATCATGATTGCAGGGTCTTGCGCGACGCTGTTGCGTTCGGTGCGGCACATGACCTCCCGCAGCAAGGCTTGCACCGCGTCACGGTGCTCCGGGCTCAGGTCGCGATCCCCTTTCCGCAGATCGAGCAATTGCTTGTACAGCGCTTTGCGGTGCTGGTCGTATTGTTCCAGAAGGTCGCCGCGCTCTTGCAGAAGAAATTGCAACACGGATCGAAAATCGCGGTAGTGGTCGTCGCCGCGGTGGACGTCGTCGTGGTCGGTGAATGCTTTGAAAGGCGTTGCCGACAGCAGCAACACCCGGCTCTTGGCTCTCGAAAACATGACTTCCCGCGCAATAATGGCC
>SKJM01000049.1 GCA_007122045.1 Planctomycetales bacterium
CCAAATATGCTTGCTAATCCAAAAAACTGGTCGTGACCATGAGGCACGTGACAGCCCAGAAACCCGCCGCGTAGCCCCCCAATCCGGTTAATTCTCACCGGGATTTTGGTGTGATAGGGCTTGCCCCGGCCGGTTCGATGACTGGCCCGCTATCCATGCCTCCGCGCACCCTTCCCCTTTCCCCGCCGGGCCTGCCCCGGCCGGTTTCATGACTGGCCCGCTACCCATGCCTCCCCGCACCCTTTCCCCCTTCCCCGCCGGGCCTGCCCCGGCCGGTTCGATGACTGGCCCGCTACCCACCCTGCCCGCACCCTCTTCCCTTCCCCGCCGGGCTTGCCCCGGCCGGTTCGATGACTGGCCCGCTACCCAAGCGGCCCTCAGCCGGTATACTGCAAAATATGAACAATCACACACTGCACCAGTTAGCACGGGCGCTGTTAGCCGGCGAACTGCCGGCCGAGGCGTTTCTGCGGCAAGTCGCACCGGTGGGAATCGGCGATACGGGCGATGCCCAAGTCGATTTGGACCGTGACCGGCGATGCGGGTTCCCGGAAGTTGTGTTCGCGCAAGGGAAGACCGCCGAGGCCGTCGAACGCATCTTCCACAAATCGCTCGAGCACGGCACCGACGTTTTCGCCACCCGCATTTCCGACGAGCAGGCGGGACGCCTCGTCGCGGCATTTCCCGCCGGACACTACAATCCCGTCGCGCGGACCTTTCGTGTTCCACCTTTGGAGCACGGGGCGCCCCGTCGGGTCGGGGGGAACGTGACGCTCGTGACCGCGGGCACCAGCGACTTGCCGGTGGCCGAGGAAGCCCGCGAAACGCTCCTCTGGACCGGCGCGGAGGTGCGCATGGTGCAGGACGTGGGTGTGGCGGGCCCGCACCGGCTCCGCATCCACCTCGACCAGCTTGCCGGGGCCGACGCCGTCGTCGTGGTGGCCGGCATGGAAGGCGCCCTGCCCAGCGTGGTGGGCGGATACGTCGACTCACCCGTCGTGGCCGTGCCGACCAGCGTGGGGTATGGCGCGAGCTTCGGCGGGCTGGCGGCCCTGCTCGGGATGCTCAACAGTTGCGCCTCCAATGTCACCGTGGTCAACATCGACGCGGGGTTCAAGGGCGGGTACATAGCCGGCCTGATCGCCCGAAATGCCGCCCTGGCCCGCAGCGGGGCGGGCCGCGGTGAGCACCCGCCGGCCTGAACCCAGCCCCTGCGCCGCCCAGACCCGTTGGAGTTCACGCTTCAGCGTGTCTTCAATTCCGGGTTGAGCGCTGGAGTCAAAGGTACGAAAACGCACGCTAAAGCGTGAACTCCAACATGCGAAACGACCCCTATGCCTGACTCGGAACAGACACCGCTTCCACGGATGGCGCCGCGCGCCGCCGATTCGCACAAGGGCACCTTCGGCACCGTGCTGGTCGTTGGCGGATCGCGCGGGATGACCGGCGCGCCGGCGCTGGTGGGAATGGCTGCCCTGCGGGGTGGGGCCGGGTTGGTACGGGTGGCCGTGCCGGAGGCCTGCCTCGAAACGGTGGCTGCCTTCGAGCCCTGCTACACCACCGTTCCCCTGCCGGACGACCCGGCCGGAAGATTGCACTCGGCCGCCGCCGAGGCGGTCCTCGAACAGGCCGCGGCGGCATCGGTCGTGGCCCTCGGGCCCGGGCTGGGCCGATCCGAGGAACTCAGCCGGCTCGTCGGGCGGCTCTACCGGGAGGTGCCCCAGCCGATGGTCGTCGACGCCGACGGGCTGAACGCGCTGGCGGGTCAGGAGGACGTGTGGGCGCAGGCGGGCGGCCCTCGCATCCTCACCCCCCATCCCGGCGAGTTCGCCCGCTGGACCGGCCGGAAGACGCCACCCGAGCAACGCACCACGGCCGCCATGCAACGGGCCGCCCAATGCGGCGCCGTGGTCGTGCTCAAGGGGCACCGCACCCTGGTGACCGATGGGAAGCGGCACGATCTGAACCCGACGGGAAACCCGGGGATGGCCACGGGAGGAACCGGCGACGTGCTGACCGGGCTGATCGCCGCGCTGTGGTGCCAGGGGTTCGACGCCTACGACGCCGCCCGGTTGGGCGCGTACCTGCACGGGCTGGCCGGCGACCTGGCAGCCGAGGAACTGGGCCACGTAAGCCTCATCGCGCGCGACCTGCTGGATTACTTCGCCGACGCGTTCGAGGTACACGAAATAGGGGACCAGTGAAATGCTGTACCGCCTGCTGGCCGACGTGATCATGGCGATTCACCTCGTGTACGTCCTGCTGGTCGTCGGCGGCCTGGCCGCCATTCTGCTGGGCGTGTGGCGAGGCTGGAGTTGGGTGCGCAATTTCTGGATCCGCACGATCCATCTTCTGATGATCGGCGTTGTGGCCGTGCAGGCGATCCTGGGCGTCCCCTGCCCGCTCACCGTCTGGGAATACGAACTTCGGATGGCGGCGGGCGATGAAGGACGACCCGGTGCCTTCGTCCCGCGATTGATCCATACGTTGCTCTTTCTGGAACTGCCGCGCTGGGTGTTCACCGTCGGTTACGTCGGGTTCGGGGCCGCCGTTTTCCTGGCCTTCGTTCTGGCCCCGCCGCGGTGGCCGTGGACGACCGGCGAGGAGGTGCGACTGTGAGCGCGCGTCGAAGGCGGAAACCGTCGGCCGCCATGGAGTTTGTGGACATCTTGATCGCTCGGGGCATGAGCCGATTGGCGGCCGAGGCCAAGTGCGGCTTGTTTCGCCAGTGCCTTGAGGCGATTGCCGCCCCTTCCGCCACCGGCGGCAAACCCTACATGCTCTTCGTGCCCGGGCGAATCGAGGTGCTCGGCAAGCATACCGACTACGCGGGCGGGCGAAGCCTGTTGGCGGCCGTGGAACGAGGGTTTTGCGTGGCGGCCACGCCGCGCGACGACGGCCGCGTGTCGGTGATCGACGTGCAGCAGGGCCGGCGGGCCGACTTCGAGCTGCACACGGAACTTGCCGGCACCCCGGGCCAGTGGTCGGCCTATCCCA
>SKJM01000620.1 GCA_007122045.1 Planctomycetales bacterium
ATTGCGACGATCGAACCCGAGAATCCGACGATCGAACCCGGGATCCCGCGAACGATCCCGAGTGGACAGGATGTCGCAGTCGGCGGTGATAAACCGAGCCAGATCAAAGCGTTGATATTTTCGTGGCACGGCTGCGGCACGGCTCGTGCCGAGCTGGAAGCCCGGCCGGCGGCCCGGAATCCTTTCCGGAGGAGACAAAGAAAACGCTTCCGGCTTCATGCGAAAAACGATCGGCGGACCATGGACCTCGGACTCAGGGACAAAGTGGCTTTAGTGACCGGCGCAGCGACCGGTCTGGGGCGCGCGATCGCCGAGTCGCTCGCCGCGGAAGGGGCGAAAGTGGCGGTGAACTACCGCACCAGGCCGGAGGCGGCCCGGGCGGTCGTCGAAGCCATTGCCACCGCCGGCGGCGCCGCCGTGGCGGTGCCGGCCGACCTGACCCGCGACGACGAGGTGGGCGCGATGTTCGACGCCGTCGAGCGGGCATTCGGGCCCGCCGAGGTGCTGGTCAACAACGCCGCGTTCTGCCCCACCGCGCCCACGGCCGAGCTGCCCAGCGATGTCTTTACCCACACGCTCGACGTGAACATGGGCGGAACCTTCCGGTGCTGCCGAGAGTTCATCGGCAGGCTTCAGGCCCTTGGGCGGGCAGGCCGGATTGTGAATATCTCCTCGCAGGCGGCGCTGCGGGGTTCCCGCTCCGGCAAGAGCGCGTACGACGCCAGCAAAGCCGGCGTCATCGGCCTGACCGTGTCGCTCTCGCGCGAACTGGCCGCCGCGGGGTTCCAGGTCAACTGCGTGGTGCCGGGGCTGATGCTCACCGAAATGATCGCCGGCGCCGTGGCGAAGGACCCCGAGGCTTTCAACAGCCGCGTACCCATGGGCCGGCTCGGTCAAACCCGCGAAATTGCCGATGTAGTGGTCTTCTTGGCGTCGGATCGGGCGAGTTACATGACGGGCACGGCGGTGGATGTTTCCGGAGGCCTGGGGGCGCACTAAGCAGCCGCGCCGCCGAAGTTTCCGCCGGCGTGGAATGGGGCCTTGCCAGGGTGCAAGCGGCGCCGAAAGTTCACCGGGCGGCTAGACATTCCGGTCCGTCTCGGGGCAGGCAAGACCGGCTGATGCCCGGCCGTGCCAGGGGCGGTGCGACCTCGGCTGCCGGCGCGCGGGCGTAGGGGTTGCTTTACACGGCGGGGTGGGCGCGTTATAAAACACGCAGTCGTGACAGGGTTTGCCCTGCCGGAGGGTGCCCTGTATCGCGTTGTTTCCATTGTCCTACTATTTAGGAGAACCACCATGTCAAGAGAGTTGCAAGGATTCCGATGGCTCGCGATTCCGATCGTGTGCCTGCTGGCCGCAGCGTTGGTCGGTTGCCCTGCCGAGCCCCCGCCGCCGGTCGAACCACCCGTTGAGGAGCCGGTCGAGCCGGTCGAGCCGGTCGAGCCGGTCGAGCCGATTGAGCCTGAGGAGCCGATGGAGCCCATCGAGCCCATCGAGCCCATCGAGCCCGAGGAACCCGTCGAGCCGATTGAACCCATCGAGCCCGAGGAACCGATGGAGCCCATCGAGCCGATCGAACCCATCGAGCCGATCGAACCCATCGAGCCGATCGAACCCATCGAGCCCGAGGAACCCGAGGAACCGATGGAGCCCATCGAGCCGATCGAACCCATCGAGCCCGAGGAGCCGGTCGAGCCTGAGGAACCGATGGAGCCCATCGAACCGGAGGAGCCCGTCGAGCCTGAGGAACCGGTGGAGCCCATCGAGCCCATCGAGCCCATCGAGCCCGTCGAGCCCGAGGAACCGGTGGAGCCTATTGAGCCGGAGGAGCCCGTCGAGCCTGAGGAGCCGGTGGAGCCCATCGAGCCCGAGGAACCGATGGAGCCCATCGAGCCTGAGGAACCGGCAGAAGAACCCGCCGTCGGCGAGCCGGAAGAGGCGGCCGAGCCGGCCGCGGAGGACCTTGGCATCGAGACCGACCCCCAGGGACCGATCGCCCAAGCGGAACTGCTCATCGAACTGCCCGAAAAGTACAACACGCCGGACGCCCTGTGCCTGATGCCCAACGGCGACGTCATGGTTACGGTGCCGAACGTCAACGATCGCAGTTCCCCCCCGTCGATGCTGCGCATCCGGCCCGACAACACCTGGGAGGAGTTCTACCAGTTTCCGAAACACCCGGTCACCGGCGAGTTGGCGTACCCGTTCGGCGTGGCGACCGATGGGCAGGACCTGTTCGTTGCCGACCTCCAGTGGTTCGCCGACCCGGAGGATCCGGGCCATAACTCGCGCGTGCTGTGGATTCCCATGGAGGACGGGAAGCCGGGCGAGGCGAAGTCGATTATCGAGGGCCTCGTTACGGTCAACGCCGTCCAGATCCGCGACGGGTACTTGTACCTTTCCGACACGATCATGAAGCCGGGCACCGACCCACTCATCAGCGGGGTATTCCGTTTCCCACTGGAAAAAGCGAAGCAGGAGACGATCCGCGTCACCCAGCCGCTGGAGGACGATCCGCACTGCATCGGCACCATCGAGACCCACAACGTGGAGATCGGCTTCGGCGCCGACGGCGTCACCTTCGACGACGAGGGGAACCTGTACCTGGGCAACTACGCCGACGGCACGGTGCACAAGATCGAGTTCGACGAGGACGGCGCGCCTCAGCCGCCCACCATCTTCGCGCAGGCGCCGTTCATGAAGAGCTGCGACGGGCTGATTTACGACCCGAAGCGCGAGGTGATCTTCGTGGCCGACATGCTGGCCAATGCCATCCAGATGGTGTTCCTCGACGGCACGGTGCGCACCCTCGCGCAGGACCCGGCGAGCGACGGTTCCGGTGGCCGGCTGAGCGCCCCGAGCGAGGCGGTGGTGCGTGGCGACGAGTTGATCGTGTGCAACTTCGACATGGTGATTCCCGGCGGGGTGAACCAGGAGTTCGGTCCACCGCACACCATTTCCGTCATCAAACTGCCGGAATCGGTCCGCGATTA
>SKJM01000680.1 GCA_007122045.1 Planctomycetales bacterium
CAATCTTCTCCGCCCGCCGCACCTGGGCCTGGATGCCCGGAAAGCTCAGGCAACCCTCCTCAGCCTCGGCACGGCCCCGGCGCTGCGAGATGGCCGGGTTGATGAAGACGTACTCGTGCTCTTTGAACTGCGGATCGCCGGTCGGGTTGAGCACGAACACGCGGTAGGGCAGGTCGATCTGGTTGGCGGCCAGACCGATGCCGTGCTCTTCGTACATCAATTCGAGCATTTCCGCCACGATTTTGCGCAGCCCCGCGTCGACCCGCTTCAGGGGCTTCGCGGGATGCCTCAAAGTAGGGTGAGGGTACCGAAGAATATGCACGGGCATGGACTCCATAGGATGTGTTGTCCCCGACAATCGTATTATACACGCCCGGCTCCGTCCGGCGAGGGAGAAATTCCGTGCCCGAAACCCGCAACGCCGGTACGCCCTCTCGTCGCGGCGGCCCCCAAGGTTGCAGACCCAGTCGCCCCCCCGCTGGCGCCTTCCAGCCACACAGGCTTGTATAGCACCCCCCACATAGCGCAGCAACAACATTGCTCTTGCCCCGTTCGTCGCTTTTGGGGAAACTACGCCGGAAATTTGTCAGGGATCCCCTCCCCGCCCGCTATTCCAAGCCGTTACGAGAGCAATGTCCATGGATGAACAGCAATCTCGCCCCACCTCACCGGCCCACTGCCAGCCTCCAATATGCCCCCATAACGGCTGGATGCAGCCGGGCCCCGCCGATTACGACGACCTGAGCCTCATCGGCGTATGGCGGGCGCTGGTGCGGCGCTGGAAGGTGATCCTCTCGGCTGCGATCCTTGCCGTTATTGCCGCCGCCGGATACCTGTTGGTAGCCACGCCCCAGTTTGAAGCCGAAGTGGTCGTCCTGCCGCCCGAGGCCCACCACGTCGAGGCCCTCAACGTCCCCGACATCCACGAGGCCACGGCGGAAGACGTTTACACCATCTTCGCCAGAAACCTGAGAAGCAACACCCTGCGCCGCCAATTCTTCGACGAAAACGGCCTGGCCTCCGTCCTCGGCGGCGGCGAATCGGGCACCGACGAGTCGGTGTTTCGAAGACGATTCAGTGACCGGCTGAAAGTGCGGTCGGGCGCCCGCGACGAGAAAGACCTCGTCTTCGTCACCTTGCAAGGCGAACATCCCGAACACATTGTGACGTGGGTGAACGATTTCGTGCGTTTTGCCGCAAGCCGTACCATTGACGACATCGTCGATGGCATCCACACGCGAGTGGCCAATCAGCGCGAGGGGCTGCGGGAGCAGATTGACATCGCGCGGCAGTGGGCGAAACAGCGCCGCGAGGACCGGCTTACCCTTCTGGAAGAGCGGCTTGCGACCCTCCGCGACGGCCGGCGCCGCGAGGACCGGATCGTCGTGCTGGACGAACAGATCGCCATCGCCCGCGAATTGAACATCATGGACCGCGACGATGCCCGCCCGTTGGTGGTGAAGGAGCAGAGCGTCGGTCTGAGCGTCAATACGGCGCCGGAGCCGCTGTACCTGCGCGGCGTGAACGAACTGACGGCGGAACGCGAGGCCCTGGAGAAGCGCGAGGATGACGATCCGTTCTTGCCCGGACTCCGCGAAATCATCGCCGAAATGGAGGTGCTGAGAACGCGGACGAACAACGATCCGTTCATCCCGGGGCTCCGAGACAAGGAGGAGCAACTGGCGCAACTGGAGGCGGGTCTGGCGCGGCTGCAGGGTGCGGCGAGCAGCATCCGCCCGGCCCGAATCGACCGGCCGGCCACGCTGCCCGAAGCCCCCGCCAGCCCGAAAAGGAACCGAATCCTGCCGCTGAGCCTCGTTGGGGGCATGCTTCTGGGCGTATTCGCCGCGTTCCAGTTGAACGCATTGGAGCAGTCGAGGACCTGACGTGAAACTGCTCGTGACCGGCGTTGCCGGCTTCATCGCCGCCCGAACGGCCGCCATGCTGCTCGACGAAGGGCATGAGGTGGTCGGCGTCGACAACCTGAACGCCTATTACGACGTGCGGCTGAAGACCTATCGCCTGCGCGAACTGGCCGCCGCGGCGGGCGCCGACGCGGCCCTGCTCGACCGGTTCGACCTCGGCCGGCCCGGCGCCGCCGAATACCACGGACCGGCGCCGTTCCGCGCGGGCCGCTTCACCTTCGCCCGGCTCGACATCGAGCAGCAGGCCGCCGTCGACACCCTGTTCCGGGAACACCGCTTCGACGCCGTGCTGAATCTGGCCGCCCGCGCCGGCGTGCGATACAGCATGATCGACCCCGAGGTGTACCTGGCCACGAACGTCCTGGGAACGCTCCACCTGATGGACGCCATGCGGGCGCAAGGCTGCCGCAAGCTGGTGCTGGCCAGCACCTCGTCGCTGTACGCCGGCCAGCCCATGCCCTTCCGCGAGGACCTGCCGGTCAATACGCCCATCAGCCCCTACGCGGCCAGCAAGAAGGCGGCCGAGGCGCTGGCGTACAGCTACCATTACTTGTACGACCTGGACGTGTCGGTGGTGCGGTACTTCACGGTGTTCGGGCCGGCGGGCCGGCCCGACATGTCGATCTTCCGGTTCATGAAGTGGATGGACGAGGGCACGCCGATCGAACTGTTCGGCGACGGCTCCCAAGCACGCGACTTCACCTACGTCGACGACATCGCCCGGGGCACCATCGCGGCCGTGGCGCCGGTCGGGTACGAGATCATCAACCTGGGCGGCGGGAACAACCCGATTTCCATCAACGAGGTCATCGCCTTTCTCGAAACGGCGCTGGGCAAGAAGGCGGTCATCGCCCGCCGGCCGTTCCACCGCGCCGACATGAAGGAGACGTACGCCGACATCTCCAAGGCCGGCCGCCTGCTCGGCTGGTCGCCCGAGGTGCCCCCGTACGACGGCTTCGCCCGCACCGTCCGGTGGTATCAAGAGAACGCTCCGTGGTTGGTCCACGTGACGGTGTAGGGGCGCATGTCTGGCTTACGGGCGCTCGGGACGCGGGCGACCTTCCCC
>SKJM01000066.1 GCA_007122045.1 Planctomycetales bacterium
CGAGATCGCCGGCCGGGTCGATTCACCCGCCCTCGGGCTGAACTTCGACATCGGGCACGCCTATTGCCTGGGCCAGGCGCCGGAAGCATGGGTTGCCCCGATGGCCCGGCACACGCGTCATTATCACGTCGAGGACATCGCCGCCACGCGGCGGCACGAGCACCTCGTTCCCGGCACCGGCGCGATCGACCTCCCGGCCGTCTTCCGCCAGATTGCCGCCACCGGCTACGACGGGTGGATCACCGTGGAACTGTACCCCTACATCGACAATCCCGATGCCGCCGGCCGCGAGGCCAGGCAATACCTGGACGGGCTGAGGAGCCGGGCTCCTTCGTAACGAACGCAAACTCACCCGCGCCCCGCTCCGTCCCGGTGGGACGGAGCGGGCAACGAAAGGCCGCCATGCCAAGCAACCGAACCGACTCAACCGCCATGCTCCGCGCGCTGCCGGAACTGCTGCGCGTGCCCAACCTGTTCACCGCCGCGGCCGACGTGGCCATGGGCGTGTTGTTCGTCACCCCGTTGGTCGATGCGCGGGACATCGTCGGCCTCGCCGCGCTGGTGGCCGCCTCGTGCCTGCTGTACGCCTCGGGCGTGGTGCTCAACGACGTGTTCGACGCCGAGCGCGATGCCCACCACCGCCCCGAGCGGCCCATCCCGTCGGGCCGAATCCCGCTGCGACTGGCCCGCGCACTGGGCTGGCTGCTGCTGCTGGGTGGGTTGACGGGGGCATGGGCGGGTGCCGCCGTGGTCGGGCAATGGGCGCCGGGACTGGTCGCCCTGCTGCTGGCCGGCGGCATCGTGCTGTACAACGCCACGCTGAAGACCACGCCGCTGGGCCCGCTTGTCATGGGTGGCTGCCGGGCGCTGAACGTGCTGATGGGCATGAGCGTGCTGGCCGCGCCCTGGGAACTCCACCACGGCCTGGTGGCCGGGGCGATCGGCGTATACATCGCCGGCATCACCTGGTTCGCCCGGACCGAATCGCAACGGAGCCGGCGCCTGCCCCTGGCGCTGGCTACCCTGGTCATGCTATGCGGTATTGGACTGCTGGCCCTGTTGCCGCTGACCGAGGCCCCCTTGGTGCGCCTGCTGGAGCTTCAGCCGGAGCGATGGTACATGCTCCTTGGCGCGCTGGGGCTGCTGATCGGCTGGCGCTTCGCGCGCGCGGTGGCCGACCCCTCGCCCGACATGGTCCAGGCGGCCGTGAAGCACGGCATCCTTTCGTTGATCTTCCTGGACGCCGCGGCCATCTACTCCGTGCGCGGCATGGCCGCGGCGGTGGCCATCCTCCTGCTGCTCCTTCCAGCCGCGCTCACCGGCCGGTTCGCCCGCACGACTTAACGTCGCCCCTTCTGCCGGGTGGGTATACCTAATCAGGAAATCAGCGATGTCCTCTGGTCCCCGGTAGCCGCGCTCGTGCTGTCGTTCGCTACGGTATCGGGGGCCGCTACTTGACAATTCGGGGCGGGACGGCCATAATTCTAATCATGGCAAAGAAGCTGCCGTTTGCTGTCATTTACGATCCGGACGTGGCCCGACACTTGGCGTCGATTGAACGGAAGTATCACTCGCTGATCCGGACAACGGTCGAGAACCAGTTGCAATTCGAGCCGGAAGCCGTCACGCGCAACCGAAAACCGTTGGCACTGCCGGTTGAGACGGGGGCAAGGTGGGAGTTGCGGTTCGGGCCTGACAACCGCTTTCGCGTGTTCTATCGTGTGAATGTCGAGCAGCGGCAGGTTCGAATTTTGGCTGTGGGGGTGAAAAGGCGAAATCGCCTGTTCCTCGGAGGTGAGGAGGTGGAATTATGAAGACAGCTACGGTGGCGGAAGTTAAGGCGCACCTCAGTTCGTACTTAGAGGCCTGTGCCACCGGTCCTGTTGTCGTGATGCGTAACGGCGAAGCCGTAGCGGTGCTTGTCGGGGTCAGCGACGACGAGGAATTGGAGCGACTGCTTTTGGCTCACTCGCCGAAGCTGCAAGCTATTCTCGACGAGGCCGACCGCCGTATCGACAGCGGGGCGGGAATCGGTCACGATGAGTTCTGGAAGCAAGTGGAATCGGCCCGTGACACTCAGGAAGCCTGACCGAGCAGGATGTCGGGGTTCATGGCACGGGGAGGAAATGATGTCTATCGAAATACCATTCGATACGCTGTCGGTTTCCGAAAAGGTGCGCTTGCTGGAAAGCGTCTGGGAAAGTCTGTGCAGCAAACCCTGCGACGTGCGGTCGCCGGGGTCGCATCGCCACGTGCTCGAAACGCGAAAGGAACGGCTCGAAGATGGCCGAGCGACCGTGTCGCCATGGGGCGAGGCCAAAGCCCGGTTCCTGGAAGTGGGGCGATGATCCTCGGCTACAACACGAATGGCTTGGCGCATCACGAGCTGGTAGAGGCCGTATGCTTGGTCATCGAGTATGGCTACGACGCGGTGGCAATAACGATCGACCATCACGCGTTGCGGCCGGGGGCCGCGCAGACGCCGCGGCAACTGGACCTTATCCGGAAGTTGCTCCAACGGTACCGCACGCGTTCGGTGATTGAGACCGGCGCCCGGTACCTGCTCGACCGCTGGCGGAAGCACGAGCCGACGCTCGTTTCGCCCAACGCAGTCGGCCGGGCTCGCCGGGTGGCCTTCTACCGCCATGCGATCGACTGCGCGGCGGCGCTGGGCAGCGACTGCGCGTCGCTCTGGTCGGGCGCGCTGCGCGATGAAGCTTCCGAGGACGAGGCCATGGCCCGCCTTACCACCGGGCTCCGCGAGGTGCTCGACTACGCCGCGGAGCGCGGCGTTGCCGTCGGGTTCGAGCCGGAGCCGGGCATGTTCATCGACACGATGGCCCGGTTCGAGCAACTGCTGGACGCGCTGGGCGACGACGCACTGCGGCTGACGCTCGACGTGGGCCACCTTCAGTGCCAGGGCGAGCTGCCGCCGGCCGACCACATTCGCCGCTGGGGCCCGCGGCTGGTGAACGTGCATCTGGA
>SKJM01000104.1 GCA_007122045.1 Planctomycetales bacterium
GGCAGGCAGCCTACCAAGTGAGCGAAGACCCGTTCGAAGTGGAGCCCGAAACGTTGCCCGCGCCACCCGGGCTTCAGCAGCCGCAGCCGATGCCGCCGGATCCTGCGTACGAAGTACCCGAGCCGGTGCCTCCCACGCGTCGCGTGCGACCGCCTGCCCCGCTGGTGCCGCCGTATGCCGATGCCGAGCCGCCCCCGCCCGGCCCGCCGGGGCCGGAGGTGTGCCAGCCGGTTTGCACGGAGGCCGCTTGCGCTGCCTGCCCACCCGCCGCCGGGTGCGCAAGCCTGTCCTGCTCGCCTTTCCGGCAATGGACATGCGACTCGTGCTGCGACGGCCCGGCTTGCGGCGCGGCGGGCCTTCGACATGGCGGATTGCCGCTGGGCATCCGCTGGGAGGGCTGGATCGCCCAAGGCGTAACCCTCAACCCCCGCCGCCCGGACAACCGCAGCAATCGGCCCGTCACCTTCAACGACCGGGCGAACAATTATCAGTTGAACCAGCTCTACCTGGCCGCCGAGCGGCCCGTACGCTATGACGATTGGAGCGTCGGCGGGCGCATCGACCTGCTTTTCGGCACCGACCACCGATTCACCATGGCGCGGGGACTCGAGGTCCGGCGCGACTTGAGCCCGAGGTGGAATACCCAGGAGTACGGCCTGGCGATGCCGCAGCTTTACCTGGAGGCCTTTGCGCCGGTCGGGACCGGCGTGAACGTGAAGATGGGGCATTTCTATACGATCCTCGGTTTCGAATCGGTGCCGGCCCCGGAGAACTTCTTCTACTCGCGTTCGTACGCCATGCAGTACGGCGAACCGTTCACGCACACCGGCCTGCTGGCCGCCACCGAGGTCGGGCCGCTGCAATTCCAAGCCGGCTTCACCCGCGGTTGGGACAACTGGGAAAACAACCACGACGAACTCGGTTTCCTGGGCGGGGCAAGCTGGACGAGCCGCGACGGGCGGACGACCTTGGCCTTTGCCATCCACACCGGGTCGGAAGAGTCGGTGCTGCTGCCCGGCTCGAACCCGAGAACGACCTACAGCCTGGTGTTCGCGCACAACCTGTACGGGCCGTGGTCCTGCGTGCTGCAGCACGACCTGGGCGTCGACCGGCGAGCCATGCCCGACGGCTCCGACGCGCGATGGCACGGACTGAACGTCAACGTGTTCCGCGAGATCACCGAACATTGGAAGTTCGGCTACCGGTTCGAGTGGTTCCGCGACGACGACGGCACGCGGGTGATCACCGGCATGCCGGCCGACTACTACCAGGTGAGTTTGGGCTTGAATTACTCGCCCAGCGACCGCTTGCGCGTCCGGCCGTCGTTGCGGTGGGATTGGGCCGGGGCGGGCGACGGCCGGCCGTTCATCGACCGCACCCGCAGCGACCAGATGCTGCTCGACTGCGACGTGATCATCCTGTTCTGATGCGCGGCGTTGCGGACGGCACAGCGGCGTGTGCCTGCTACGTTGGGGCGGCGGCTTCGGCCAGGATGGTGAGGGCGCGGTCGGTGTCGGCGGCGTCGACGTCGAGGTGGGTGACCATGCGGATGGTTTGCGGGCCGGTGGCCAGGACGAGCAGGCCGCGCTGCTGCAAACGGTCGACGAGCGCGGCGGCGGTGCCGAGCGCG
Source organism: Planctomycetales bacterium (assembly GCA_007122045.1). Lineage (GTDB taxonomy): Bacteria > Planctomycetota > Planctomycetia > Pirellulales > Thermoguttaceae > PWXP01. Next base: position 1,631 of record SKJM01000104.1, read on the forward strand.
GCGTCGATACGGAAGAACAGCATGTTGGTTTCAATCTCCTCCGGCGCCAGCGCCAGTCCATCGATCTGCCGGATACCGTCGGCCAGGCGCCGGGCGTTGGCGTGGTCGTCGGCCAGGCGGTCGCGGTGATGCTCGAGGGCGTAGAGGGCGCCGGCCGCGACGACGCCCGCCTGGCGCATGCCGCCGCCGAGGACCTTCCGGTGCCGCAGCCCTTCGGCGATCAGCTCGCGGGGGCCCGCCAGCGCCGAACCGACCGGCGCGCCCAGCCCCTTGCTGAAGCACACGCTGACCGTGTCGAAGTGCCGCGCCCACTCGCCGGGCGCGATGCCGGTCGCGACCGCGGCGTTCCACAACCGGGCGCCGTCCAGGTGGGTGCGCAGGCCATGCCCGCGGGCCCACCGCGCGATCGCCTCGACGTACTCGTAGGGCTGCACCCGCCCGCCGCCCCGGTTGTGCGTGTTCTCGAGGGTGACCAGCCGGGTTCGGGCGTAGTGGGCGTCGCCGGGGCGGACCATGGCCTCGAACTGTTCGGGCCGCAGCACGCCGCAGCGGCCTTCGAGGGTTCGGGCGGCCACGCCGCAGATTTGCGCATAGCCGCTCTGCTCGTAGTGGTACAGATGGCACCCGGCCTCGCACAGCAGTTCGTCGCCGGGCCGGCAGTGGACGCGCACGCCGATCAGGTTCGACATGGTACCGGAGGGAACGTACAGCGCCGCTTCCTTGCCCAGCAGGTCGGCCACGCGCTGCTGGAGTTCGAGGACGGTGGGGTCGTCGCCCAGCACGTCGTCGCCCACCCGCGCGGCGGCCATGGCCTGTCGCATTTCCGGCGTGGGCCGGGTGACGGTATCGCTCCGGAAGTCGATGATCCGCATATCAGTGGTTGTACCCAATAAAGAAGCTGAACACTTCCCTCCGGTCGGTGGCTTCGCTGGAGATGGGGAAGGCGAAGTCGAACGCCAGGGGGGCGGGGCCCATCGCCGGAATGACCACCCGGAGGCCGAACCCCGGCGCCACCCGGTACCGGCTGAACCACTGGTCGATGCGCGGCTCGACCGTGCCCGTGTCGCAGAAGACCACCCCCCGGAGCATGTCGTCGGCGGTGATGGGGAACATGTACTCGGCGGAGGCCAGCAGGCGGAACTCGCCGCCGACGCGGACGCCGGTCGCTTCGTCGATGGGCGAAACGCCGCGGAAGTTGAAGCCGCGGAGCGTCGAGAAGCCCCCGGCGTATTAGTGGTCGTAGATGGGTGTGCGGTCGCCGGTCCAGCCGAGCTGCGCCTTCATGCTCAGCACGTGCCGCCCGGAACCGTCGGGCCGCTGGTGCATGAGGAAGAAGCGGCGCAAGTCGAGGTCGA
>SKJM01000790.1 GCA_007122045.1 Planctomycetales bacterium
TCGGCTACTGGGGGCACTTGTGGGCGGGCCGGTCGGTCCGCATTGCGGAAATCGACCCCGAAAAGCGGCTGCTCAGCATCGAGCAGCGGTCCAGCTACGGCTATCGCGAGAACATGCCGTACTACTACTTCAACATCCTGGAAGAGTTGGACGAGCCGGGGCAGTGGTACCTCGACCGCGCCGCGGGCATCGCCTACGTGTGGCCGCCGGAGGGCACCGAGGACGCCGAAATCGAGTTCCCCCTGCCGGCCGAGCCCCTGGTGCGCATGACCGGCACAAGCCACGTTACCTTGCGCGGCCTGTGCTTCGAGACGGGGCGGGCCGAAGGGCTCGTGATGACCGGCGGCGAGCGCAACCTCGTGGCCGGCTGCACCTTCCGCCGTTTCGGCACCAACGCCATCGTGGTGCGCGGCGGCTCGGGGCACGGCATCGTCGGGTGCGACCTGGCCACGCTCGGCGCCGGCGGCATTCGCATGGCCGGCGGCGACTTGAAAACGCTCACCCCCAGCGGGCACTTCATCGAAAACTGCCACGTGCGCGATTTCACCCGCATCGACCGCGTGTACGCCCCGGCCGTGCTGCTCGAAGGGGTCGGCGGGCGCATCGCCCACAACCTGTTCCACGATTCGCCCCACCACGCCATGCGCATCGAGGGGTTCGAGCACGCGATCGAGTGGAACGAGGTGCACAGCGTCGTGTACGAGTCGGACGACCAGTCGGGCATCGACCTGTGGGGCAACCCGACCTACCGCGGCATCGTCATCCGCAACAACTTCTGGCACCACGTCGGCAGCGGGCACCAGGTGGCGGGCCAGTCGGGCATCCGGCTCGACGACTTCATCAGCAGCGTGCTGATGACCGGCAACGTGTTCTACCGGGCGGCGGGCGGGCGGTTCGGCGCCATCCAAATCCACGGCGGCAAGGACAACATCGCCGAGAACAACCTGTTCATCGACTGCAAGTACGCCGTCAGCTTCTCGCCCTGGGGCGAGCGGCGGTGGCAGGAGCAGCTTGCCCAACGGATGGAGCACGTGGTCCGGCAGACCGGCATCGACGTTACCGCCCCGCCCTTCCGTACCCGCTACCCCGACCTGGCCGACATGGCCGCCAACGCCGACCGCAACTTCATCTGGCGGAACGCGGCGGTCGGTTGCGGGGCCTTCGCCGCGCGCGACCGCGGCGTGAACGAGTGGCTGGGAAACGTGGCCTTCGACGCCGACCCCGGCTTCGCCGCCCCCGACCGGCGCGACTTCCGCCTCCCGCCCGACTCGCCCCTGTACCGCCGCTTCGGCTTCCGGCCGATCCCGTTCGAGCACATCGGCCTGTACCGCGACCAATACCGCGCCACCTGGCCGGTCGAGCACGCCATCACGCCGCACTTTGTGGACGAGTCGCCCTCGGCAGCGGCGCGGGAGTGAGGGGAAACGAGTATGAAATGCACTATCCGGGGATGTCCCGGCCGTTACGAACCTCGGCAGATCGTTCACGCGGTCAAACGCAAAGGAGGAACAAAATGTCTCAACAAAACGCTTCTTGGGTCTGCCGCGCCGTCGGTACCGCGGCGGTTTTATGGATGGGCGTACTCACGGCCGCGCCGGCCGCGTCGCAGGCCGACGGGCATCTGTCGCCATCGACAGAAAACACGACACCGCAGCCTGCCGACGCCGCCCGCGCCCTGCTCGAACGGCTCCTGCCCGACCATGCCGACCGGTTCGAGTTCGAAACGATCCCGCCCGCCGACGGGCTCGACGTGTTCGAGCTTGAATCGCGCGGCGGGCGGGTGGTGATCCGCGGCAACACGGCCGGTTCGATGGCCACGGGGCTGAACTGGTACCTGAACCACGATTGCCAGTGCCACGTGTCGTTGCACGGACGGCAGTTGAACCTGCCCGATCCGCTGCCCGAGGTCACGCCCAAGGTGCGGCGGGTGAGTTGGGCCCGGCACCGGTACTTCCTCAACTACTGCGCGTTCGGGTATTCGCTGCCCTGGTTCGACTGGGACCAGTGGGAGGAACTGATCGACTGGATGGCCCTGCGCGGCGTGAACATGCCGCTGTCGGTCACCGGCCAGGAAGCGGTGTGGCAGGCGGTATGCCGGCGGCTGGGGCTCAGCGACGAGGAGATTGCCGAGTTCCTCGCCGGGCCGCCGTTCCTGCCGTTTCAGTGGATGGGCTGCCTGCAGGGCTGGGGCGGCCCGCTGCCGGACGGCTGGATCGAGCGGCACGAGAAACTGCAACAGAAGATCCTCGCCCGGCAGCGCGAGTTGGGCATGACGCCTGTGCTGCAGGGCTTTACCGGCCACGTGCCCGCCGCGCTCGAGAAGAAGTTCCCCGACGCCAAGCTGCACCACATCCGCTGGATCGAGTGGCAGACGCCCCTGCTGGACCCGCTCGACCCGCTGTTCGCCAAGATCGCCCGGCTGCTGATGGAGGAGCAGACGAAGCGCTTCGGCACCGACCACTTCTACGCCGCCGACACGTTCATCGAAATGACCCCGCCCAGCGGCGAACTCGAATACCTCGAGCGGCTCAGCCGGGCCATCTACCGCGGAATGGCCGACAGCGACCCGGAGGCCGTGTGGGTGTTGCAGGGGTGGGCGTTCATGTTCCGTCGCAACTTCTGGACCAACCCGCGGGTCCGCGCGTTCCTGGACGCCGTGCCCGACGACCGCATGGTGGTCCTCGACCTCTTCTGCGAAGCTCGGCCCATGTGGAGCGAAACGGAGGCCTTTTTCGGCAAGCCGTGGCTGTGGTGCAACATCCAGAATTTTGGCGACCGGGTGTTTCTCGGCGGGCCGCTGGGAAAGATCGCCGCCGACCTGCCCGCGGCGCGCAACGACCCCGGCAGCGGCCGGCTGAGCGGGTTGGGCTTCGTCAACGAGGGCCTGGACTACAACCCGGCCGTGTTCGACCTGATGCTCGAAATGGCCTGGAGCGACGAGGCGCCCGACCTGGACGATTGGGTCGAGCAGTACGCCCGGCA
>SKJM01000173.1 GCA_007122045.1 Planctomycetales bacterium
CTCGTCCGGGTGGGGCAGTACCTGCCGGAGTATTGGGTCCTGTGCATCGCCGTGGCCTATACGGTCCAGCAAGGTGCGCGGCACGAGCATCGGGAACCGCCGGTCCGGCTCCTCGGCGGCGGCCGCGACGGCCGGGTCGAGCCCCAGCAGCCGGCACAATTCGCCGGGCGAGCGGATCGCGCCCGCCAGGGCGTCCTGCCAGTCGCCGGGCGCGGGCGGCGCCGCGGCCGAATCGGAGCGTGCTTTCGTCCAAGAAGTTGCCATGGCGGCGACATCGTACCATAACCCGTCCCATCCCACAAAGCGTTACGGAATCTGAAATCGTGGCTAGTTACAACACCAGCGAGTTCCGCAAGGGGCTCAAAGTTCAGATCGACGGCGACCCCTACCTGATGCTCGAGTGCAATTTCGTCAAGCCGGGCAAGGGGCAGGCCCTGTACAAGTGCCGTCTGCGCAACCTCGTGCGCAACACGGTCCTCGACCGCACCTGGAAGAGCGGCGACTCGCTCGAAGCGGCCGACGTCGAGGAAGTCGAGGCCCAGTACCTCTACCGCCAGGCCGACACGTTCGTATTCATGGACACCAACACGTACGAGCAGTACGAACTCGACAAGGACCTGGTCGACGATGCCTGGAAGTACCTCAAAGAAGGCATGATGTGCAGCATCATGCTGTTCAACAATCAGCCGATCGGCATGACGCCGCCGAACCACGTGGTGCTGAAGGTCGAATACTGCGAGCCGGGCGCCAAGGGCAACACGGCCACGAACGTCACCAAGCCGGCGGAAGTGGAAACCGGCGCCACGATCGAATGCCCCTCGTTCGTCAACATCGGCGACATGATCCGCGTCGACACCCGCACCGGCGAGTACATCGAACGCGCGCGGGAGTAGGGGGGCAAGGACTCCGGCAAGAAAGGGGTTGATGCTATGCTCACCTCGTTGCGATTGAAAGGATACCGCGGATTCCGCGACTACGGCGTTGCGGGACTGGCCCGCGTGAACCTGCTGGGCGGCCGCAACAACTGCGGCAAGACGAGCATCCTGGAGGCGGTCCACCTGCTGGAGTCCGGGGCCGATCCGGAAGTGCTCATGCAAATTGCGGAACGGCGCGGTGAGGTGCTTGCCGCAACTCCTACCCGGCACGGATACCGCGTGGACACAACGCCAACGCCCACGTGCGCCCACTTCTTTTACGGTCACGACTTTGCCAAGAGCCACGATTTCGGAATTTCGGGGGATGGCGAGGGCGGCCGCCGAAGCACGACAGTCGTCGTGCTTCGCGAGATCGACCTCGCTGGGGAGCAGCAAGCTGGCAAACCAATGGGAGCCGGGTCTGCCGGGCCGTCGTTACAAGTCTTCAATAAGCCTGAGACACCCTCGGCGAATTTCTATATTCCGGTGACGGAAGAGGGCGCAATGCTGAAAACCCGCACAACGCCGCCTGGACGTCGGGGCCCCGTCGGGTCCAAGAAAGGTCCGCCTGTTGTATTCGTCGCTCCCGATTCGCTGATCCTACAGTCGATGAGCGACATGTGGAATGAAGTCGTCAAGGAACGGAGGGAACGGGAAGTCATTGACGCGATGCGCATTCTGGAACCTGACTTGGAAGACATTTCGGAATTGGTCGCCGCAGATGATCCGCTTATCGACCATGCCACCACGGCTACGGCCACGGCAAAGCAACTCGGCGCCAAGTTCTCAAAGCCTGACACCAAGAAAGCGACTCTCCACACTTGGCTGGCATGGCAGAAAGAGCCGGGAAAGCCATACGGAACGGCGATCCGTGCCCGGTACTTCCGAGTCGATAGCCCTGCCGCGCAACAATTCGTCGCTTGGTTCAAGAGATTGTTCACGATCCGATGAGTGGCGATGCCGAAGGCCTACAACGATCGGTTTGGAAGTGCCCGGGCGAGGCCTCGTCCCAGCCCGACTATCTCCCCTCGGCCACCCTGGCCGCCCTGTGGTTCCGCGCGGAACTGCTCAAGCGGCTGCGGGCGTTTTTCGATGAGCGCGGGTTCCTGGAAGTCGATACGCCCATCCTCTCGGCCGATACGGTGGTCGACCGGCACTTAGCGGCGTTTTCCACCGAGCTGCCCTGCGGGCCGGGCCGGCCGCCGCGCAGGCTGTGGCTGCAAACCTCGCCGGAGTTTCCCATGAAGCGGCTGTTGGCCGCCGGCGCCGAGGCCATCTACCAGGTGGCGCACGTGTTCCGGCGGGACGAAATCGGCCCGCTGCATAACCCTGAGTTCACCATGGTGGAATGGTACCGCGCGGGCGACGGCCCCGAGCAGGGGATGCAGTTCCTGAGCGACTTGTGCGAGGCCATGTTGGATCGAGGCCCGGCCGAGCGGGTGAGCTATCGCGAGGCGTTCGCGCGGCACGTGGGGCTCGATCCGTTGACCGTGCCGACCGAAGCTCTTGTAGCCCGATGCCGCGCGCTGCGTCTTGCCGTTCCGCCGGGGTCCGCCGAGGACGACCGCGACACGTGGCTCGACTTCCTGCTGGGCGAATGCGTGCAGGCGCACCTCGGCCGCCCGCGCCCCGTCATCGTGTACGACTACCCGGCCTCGCAGGCGATGCTGGCCCGGGTGCGCGCCGACGATCCCCCCGTGGCCGAGCGGTTCGAGCTGTACGTGGACGGCATCGAGTTGGCCAACGGCTACCACGAATTGCTCGACGCTGCCGAGCTGCGCCGCCGCAACCGCTCGGTCAACGCGCAGCGCCGGGCCGACGGCAACGCCGCCCTGCCCGAAGGAAGCCGCTTGCTCGACGCCATGGAGGCCGGCCTGCCCGCGGCCGTCGGCGTGGCCCTCGGGTTCGACCGGCTGGTCATGCTCGCCTTCGGGGCAACGCGCCTGGCCGAGGTGCTGGCGTTTCCGATGGGCCGGGCATAGCCGAGGAGAACGCCCCGCCGCCATCGTGGCCATCTCGCGTCCCGAGGGGAATCGACTACGTCGTTAATCCAGCCATGCTAGGTCCAGTTCGATCGGCAACCCGTCGATGACAAGCCGTCGTCCTTCTGGGTCCAGCTCGACGTGCGGCGTTCGCCGGGTTGCGTCGGGACCGGCTTCGAGAAGGAACTTGATCAACCAGTCGTCCGGCGGCGCGTACTCGTGGTCCTCGTAGACCACGACGGCCTCTGGGGAAGGGATCAAATCGAAGTGCCGGTGGAGGGCGGCCTTCTCGAACTCCGGAGCGAAGCTCTTCGCCACAACGGCGCGAACTCGCGCCGCATCGAGGAACTCGGCCAATCGTTCCGCCTCCGGCCCGGCGGCGAAGTCGCACCCGGCGAAAACAAGATCGCCTTCGGCCACATCCGACGCGAAACGAGCCGCCGTACGTCTGTCGGAACCCGTCACGTTCTTGCAGGGTTGACGCTTGTCTGTCGCCCGCACCAGCGCTCCCGAGGGAACACCGTCTCCGAACTTCCAAACTCGCATACACTGCCTCCCTTTGCTCAAGGGTTTGCATTGGAGGAGCGCCATACGTCCGCTTCTCGCCGATGGTTTGAGCCAATTGTCGGCAAGAACCGTACTGAGGCAATCTGTATACTATCACAATTTTGTGGTCCCGTCAAGGTGCCCGGCGGAATCTGAGAAAAATTCCCCGCAGAATCCACTCACGCGAGTACATCAACACCACCTGAGCGAGCTACGCCCGCAGAGAGCTAGTGAAGCTGGGCAACTTAGGCGACGCCGAGCAGAAGGACTTATTCCTCAACGGTGCGAGCGAACAGTTCGCGCGCCCTTCTCTGTGCCGCTTCGCACAGGAAGTGCGGGAGAGTGGCCGGATCTCGTGGCGACATGTCCAACGGGTCGAATTCGGTGGCGGCCTGGGTTAGGAGCCGCGCATCGTTCAACACACGGAACTCGGGCGTATCGAGCGCCACCTCCTCACGGAAGGCCTCCAGCAGTTGTACGACCTTTACAATTACCGATTCGTCGAGTTCTACAGAACGCAGTAATTCGCCGGGCGTGTCGGCAGGCGATTCGCCGGTCGTGCGACCGGCCTTGTCCGATCCAGGGTGGACGTGGCCGTGAACATGCGGCAATAAGAGGGCAGCGGCCAGCACGACGCGCGGATCACCTCCCACCCGAGAAAGCAATTCGCCGGCGTGCTGAAACATCAGCAAAGACCTCGCAAATTGCGATTCGTCGTGCCGCAGCCAGGCCTCCACGGCAGTCATCAGTCGGTTGGCCAGTGCCGTGTCAACCAAAGCGCCGGCCTTCGACGGCGCCCTGCCGATGCACTGCTCGGCAAACTCGCACCAGGTGGTGCAATCGAAAGCGCCCCTGGGATTGGTGAAGCGATGCCCGCAACGCCGGCACCGGGCCTTGGGTTCGTCCTTGAACACCTCGACCGGATGCGCGCAGCGCGGGCAAGGAACATCGAAGGCCATGTCGGCCGTCCAGGACCGGGTATCCTGACCGGGGCACCGCATCGGAAATCACTCCTCGTTGGCTCGTTCGTTTCCACGTGCCGAACCGCTTGGCACGTGGGTGAAGTAAGGCTGCCGCGGCGCCCGCAACCACCCACCCTACGCGGGCTTCCTCCGCACGTCGTTGATCCTCCCCGCGAGGCCGGACTGCAGCTACCCGCCGGCGTCGGCCGGAAGGATCAGCAGGCAGTCGCCGGGGGCGACCGGAGTCGTCGGATCGTTGATAAACCGGTCGCCGTTGAGGTTCGCCAGGTAGCCCGGCCGCAGGCGGCCCGGGCCGAGGCACGACTGGGCCAATTGGGGAAACCGGCGGGCGAGGTCGATCAACACCTCGTCGAGCCGGCCGCCGGCGGCGGTGGTCGCCGCGACGCCGGCCGCGCGGCGGGCGATGCCGAACAGTTCCACGCGGACGTTCATGCTTTACCACTGCCTTTCTCGATACGCACGGCGCAGACCTTCGTTTCGGGGATTTTCGAGGAGGGGTCCAAGGCGGCATGCGTCAGCACGTTGGTGGGCGCGTCGGGGAAATGGAAGGTCAACGAGACCACACCCGGCGGGCACGCCTCCGTCAACCGCGCCTCGACTTGCACTTTGCCCCGCCGCGAGAGGACGTTGACGGTTTCGCCGTCGCGGATGCCTTGGCGCGAGGCGTCGCCGGGATGAATCTTCAGCAGTTCCCGATCGTTCAGTTGCTTCAGCCCGTCGACGCGCAGCGTCATCGTGCTGGTGTGCCAATGGTACAAGCTCCGGTCGGTGGTCAACAGGAGGGGATACTCCGAGTCGGGCAGTTCGGCCGGCGGCTTGTACTGAAGCGGCATGAATCGGGCCTTGCCGTCGGCGGTGTTGAATCGTTGGGTATGCAGGATGGGCGTACCGGGATGATCGAGGGTGGGACAAGGCCAGTGCAGCCCGTCAGGTTCGAGCCGGTCGTAGCTGATGCCGCCATAGCTGGGCGTTACTGCGGCGATCTCAGCCATGATCCGCCGCGGATCGGACGACTCGAAGCCGGCGGCGCCCATCCGTTGGGCGATTTGGCTGACGATCCAGGCGTCGGGCTTCGCCTGACCGACCGGCTCCAGCGCCTGGCGCACCCGCTGCACCCGGCGTTCGGTGTTCGTGAACGTCCCGTCCTTTTCGGCGAAGGTGGCCGCCGGGAGGACGACGTCGGCCAGCCGGGCGGTTTCGGTGAGGAAGATGTCCTGGCAGACGAAGAACTCCAGCCGGGCGAGCCCCGCGAGCACATGGGTCGAATCGGCCTCGCTGAGGACCGGATTCTCGCCGACCGCATACAACGCCCGAATCTGCCCGGCGCTCATCGCGTGGAACATCTCGGTCAGGGCCAGCCCGGGCCGGTCATTTAGTTCGGTGCCCCAGGCCGCCTGGAACTTCGTGTAGACCGCCGGATCGTTGACCTTCTGGTATCCCGGGTAAACGTTCGGCAGCGCGCCCATGTCGCACGCGCCCTGCACGTTGTTCTGCCCCCGCAGCGGGTTGATGCCGCTGGACGGCCGGCCCACGTTGCCGGTCAGAAGCGCCAGATTGCTGATGGCCAGCACGTTGTCGGTGCCGTGGCTGTGCTGGGTGATGCCCATGGCAAAGAGGATGGCTGCGGGCTTGCGGGTGGCGTACGTTCGGGCCGCGTCGCTGACGGCCTGAGCAGGCACGCCGGTAAGCCGCTCGACCCGCGGAAGGTCGAAGCCGTCCAACGAACGTCGGAAAGCCTCGAAATCGACGCACCGCTCGGCAATGAACTCCGAATCGAGAAGTTCCTCGTCGACAATGACCCGCATCATCCCCATCAACAGCGCCACGTCGCTGCCGGGGCGGTGCTGCAGCCGAACGGCGGCGTGGCGTGCCAGATCGATCTCCTTGGGGTTCGCCACGATGAGCACCGCACCGCGGCCGACGGCCTCCTTCAACCGAAAGCCGATGACCGGATGGGCGGCGGTGGTGTTCGTGCCAATCGCCAGGATGCAGGCGGCGTCGGGAAACTCGCCGATGGTGTTGGTCATGGCGCCGCTGCCGAGCGTCTGTGCCAGGCCGGCCACGGTGGGCGCGTGGCACAGCCGGGCGCAGTGGTCGACGTTGTTGGTGCCCATCACCGTCCGGGCGAACTTCTGGATCACGTAGTTCTCTTCGTTGGTGCAACGGGCCGACGACATGGCCGCGAAGCGGTCGCCGCGGTGCGCCGCCAGGCGCCGGGCGACCAGGTCCAGCGCCTCGTCCCAGGTGGCTTCCTCGAATTGGCCGTTTCGCTTGATCAAAGGCGTGGTAAGCCGGTCGGGATGGTGGATGAAGTCGTAGCCGTACCGGCCCTTCACGCACAGCCGGCCGCGATTGACCGGGCTGTTGCGGTCGCCCCGCACCGAAACGATCCGCCCGCCACGCAAGCCCAAGTGGACCGCGCAGCCGGTGCCGCAATAGGGGCAGATGGTGCGAACCTCGCGCGCCGGCCGTTCGAACCGCTTCGGGGCCAGCGAGCCGACCGGGCAGCGCACCACGCACTCGCCGCACGACTCGCAACGCGACTCGACGATCGGCTTCCGGCCGAACGTGCTCACACGCATGGGATGGGCGCGGAAGGCAAACTCCAGCGCGTCGACTCCGGCCACCTCGTTGCACGTGCGAATGCAAATGCCGCACAGCACGCATTTATCGTGGTCGAGGGTGAAGAAGGGATTCGACGCATCGATCTCGCCGCTGGGCGCCGAGCGGCGCAGCCGGGCAAGCCGCTCCGGGTCGACGCCCACCCGGGCCGCCGCCTCCTGCAACTGGCAGTCCTGGTTCCCTACGCAACTCAGGCAATCGCCATGATGGTTGACGATCAACAGCTCCAGGGTGACGCGCCGGGCGAACTCGACCTCCGGGTGATCCGTGCGGACGACCATGCCTCCCTCGACGGGCGTACGGCAGGCGAGCACCGCGCCGCGCCCCTCCACGTCGACCAGGCACAGGCGGCACGCGCCGACCGGCTTCAGATCGGGATGGTGGCACAGGTGGGGAATGTACACGCCGGCCGCCGAGGCCGCTTGCAGCAAATTGCTGCCCGCGGGCGCCTCCACCACTCGGCTGTCGATTTGCAGCGAAAGGTTTTCCACGTTCATGCGTCCATGGGAGTAAGCCGCCCGGGAATACGTTCTACGGCCGAGGCCTTCGGCGGACAAGCCTCCAGGCACGCGCCGCACCGGGTGCATATTGCCTGGTCGATCCGGTGCACTTCTTTCGGCCGGCCGCTGATGGCGTCGACCGGGCAAGCTCGCTTGCACGCCGCGCATCCGATGCAGCGTTCCGGATCGATCCGAAACGCAATCAGCTCGCGGCACACGCCGGCGGGACACTGCTTCTGGCTGGTGTGGGCTTCGTACTCTTCGCGAAAATAGTGGATGGCGGTGAGTACCGGATTGGGCGCGGTTTGCCCCAGCCCGCACAAGGAAGCGCGCATGACGCCCGCGGCCAAATCGCCCATCAGGTCGATGTCTTCCAGGCTGCCCTTGCCCTCGGTGAGGTCCGTGAGGACGTCCAACATCTGTTTCGTCCCCAAGCGGCATGGAGGGCACGCGCCGCACGACTCTTGTTGGGCGAAGTCGAGGAAGTAGCGGGCGAAATCGACCATACACGTCGTGTCGTCCATGACCACCATGCCGCCGGAGCCCATGATACTCCCGGCCGCCTTAAGCGATTCGTAATCGACCGGTGTGTCCAGTAGCGCCGCCGGGATACACCCGCCGGACGGCCCGCCGGTCTGCACGGCCTTTAGCGGGCGGCCGTCGATCAGGCCGCCCCCGATGTCGAAGATCATCTCCCGCAGGGTGATTCCCAAGGGGACTTCGACCAGCCCGGGACGCCGCACCTGCCCGACCAGCGAGAACGTCTTCGTGCCCTTGCTTTGTTCGGTGCCGTATTGGGCGAACCGTTCGGGCCCGTCCTGGAGGATCAGGGCGACGGATGCGAGGGTTTCGACGTTGTTGATGATGGTGGGTTTGCCCCACAGGCCGGCGACGGCGGGGAAGGGCGGCCGGGGGCGGGGCATGCCGCGCCGGCCCTCGATCGAGCCGATCAGGGCCGTTTCCTCGCCGCAGACGAACGCTCCCGCCCCCTCCTTGATCGTGATGCGGAAGCTAAGGCCGGAGCCGAGCACGTCGTCGCCCAGCAGCCCGTACTGTTCCGCCTGCCCCAACGCGGTGCGCAGCCGCTCGAGCGCGAGCGGGTACTCGGCGCGGCAGTAGATGTAACCGTTGTGGGCGCCCAGCGCGTATCCGCCAATGATCATCCCCTCGAGCACGGCGTGCGGATCGCTTTCCAGCAGCGAGCGATTCATGAAGGCGCCGGGGTCGCCTTCGTCGGCGTTGCAGACGAGATACTTTTCCTCGCCCGGCGCGTCGCGGCACAACCGCCACTTGCGCCAGGTGGGAAAGCCGGCTCCGCCGCGGCCGCGCAGCCCCGCCGCCTGAACTTGCGCGATCACCGTCTCCGGCCCCGCGTCCAGCGCGCGGACCAGCCCGGCGTAACCGTCGTGGGCGAGGTAGTGGTCGATGTCGGTCGGATCGATCCACCCGCATCGCCGCAGCGTGCGCCGGACCTGGGGCTTGAGGACCGGCGAATCGAACAGCGGCGGAATTCCATCGACGCGGCCTTTGCTTACGGTACCCAGGGCATACTCGGCCGCCGGATCGTTGCCTCCCAGGTAGCGTTCGACCAACTCCGCGGCCCGTTTGGGCGTCACCTGGCCGTAACACACCATCGGCATTCCGGGCTTGGCGATGGCAATGATCGGCTCGGCATAGCACAAGCCGAGACAGCCGACTTCGACCAACATCGCGTCGAGCCCTCGAGCGTCCGAGGCTTGCCGGAAAGCGTTCCATGCCTCCATCGCGCCGGCCGACCGGCCGCACGTGGCCGTGCCCACGAGGATGCGCGGCCGGGGGTCGCCTTGAAAGGCTTCCCACCGCCGGCAGGCGCGATGGCGCAGGTTGGCAAAGGCTCGGTTCATTCCGCCGCCTCGGCTTCTCGGCTGAACAGTTCAGCCACTTTGCGCGGCGTCAGCTTGGCCTGGACTTGCCGGTTGGTCATCACACACGGCGAGAGACCGCACGCCCCGATACAGGCCACGGTTTCCAGAGAATACTCGCCGTCGGGCGTGGTCTCGCCTTCCTTGATGCCGAGTTGTTTCTCGAGCGTCTGAAGGATTCGCGGTGCGCCCCGCACGTGGCACGCCGTGCCGCGACACACCATCACGTGCTTGCGGCCGACCGGGGTGAAGCGGAACTGGGCATAGAACGTGGCGATCCCGTAGACGGCGCTTTCCGGGACGCGTGTATGGCGCGCCACGGCTGCCATGGCTTCTTCAGGCAGGTAGCCGAATGCTTCCTGCACCCGCTGTAACAGGGGAATCAACTCCCCGCGACGACCATCGAATAACGCCAGGACGGCGTCCAAGCGTGAGTCGCTTCGCAACATCGACCGACCTCCGCACGGGTATGCTTATCATAGTGAGTAAATTGGTGTTATACTGTTGATTGTACCGTCTTCCGCGACATCCGTCAATGCGTCGAAGAATTACCGATCTGATTATCATTCTCCGACGAGAAATGCAGGCCGTGAGCAGGGACCCCAGGACACCCATTGCCCCGAACGAGGGGGAATCGCGGAACGCCAATCATGATGGCCAAGGGTTCGCGTACCATGGCCGCTACCTCCGCTTCCACTTGAGTACCGGCCAAGCGGAAACGCTTGAGCTTGGCAAGGGGGCCTTGCGCCGGTTCGTGGGCGGGGTCGGCCTGGGCGTCTACCTGGCACTACGCGAAGGCGGTCCGGGCGCCGATCCCTTGGACGAGGCGGCGCCGCTGGTCTTCGCGTTCAGCCCCCTGGCCGACAGCCCGGTGACCACCTCCGCCCGGTTCGCCGTCGTCGGGCGAAGCCCGTTGACCGGTCGAATCAACGATTCGCTCGCAGGAGGGCCGTTTGCCATTGAAGGAAAGCGAACCGGTTACGACGCCCTGGTGATCGTCGGCAAAGCCCCGGAGCCGGCGATTCTGATCATCGACGCCGCCGGCCCGAGGCGCGAACCGGCCGGGGACCTGTGGGGCATGTCCTGCGGGGAAGCTGAACGCCGAATTGCCCGGCGGCTCGGTCCTCAGTACCACGCGGCCGTCATCGGCCCGGCTGGCGAACGGCTGGTGCGATTTGCCCTGATCGCCCACGCCGGTCGTTTCGCCGGCCGCGGCGGCCACGGGGCCGTGCTGGGTGCGAAGAACCTCAAGGCCATTGCCGTACACGGCTCGCACCGCTGCCGTTGGGCACACCCGGAACGGCTGATCCGGATGGCGGACGAACTCTCGCGCAAGTCGCTCGGCTCGGCCACCGCCCACTATCGCGAGGCCGGCACGATCGACAACCTCGTGCTGTTGAACCGGCTTCGCGCCTTGCCGACACGCAATTTCCAACAGGGTTCTTTCGAGCACGTCGACCATCTGTCGCCGGATCGTATTGCTGAGGTGCGGGGCCGGGTGCGCGGCAGTTGCAAGTCCTGCACGATCGGCTGCGAACACCTGTTCTCCGCCGAACCCGGACGGCCCCCCGTGCGACTCGAGTACGAAAGTCTGTTCGCCCTCGGACCGCTGTGCGGCATTGACGATCCGCAGGTGGTGCTGAAAGCCGTCCGGCGGGCGAACGAATTGGGCCTCGATACCATCAGCACCGGAGCGACGATCGCATTTGCCATGGAATGCGCCGAGCGTGGTCTGATCCAGGC
>SKJM01000171.1 GCA_007122045.1 Planctomycetales bacterium
AAGGAGGCGGCGGAGGCGCAAGCGTAGGTGGCGGCCGCGGTCAGAGCCGCGGCGCCGGGCGGGGAACGGGTCGCGGCGCCGGACAAGGGCTGGGCCGCGGCGCCGGCCGCGGAACCCAGCAACGCGGCGAGGGCGAAGGGCAATTCCGCGGCGATATGTTTACCCTCGTCGCCAACCCCGCCGTCCAGAAGGAATTGGCCCTTCAGACCGAGCAACTCGAGCTGATCGACCAACTGAGGCACTCGGAACTCGGTCGCGAGGCGGCGGAAATGCTCAGCCGGCGGGGGAGCCACCAACGAACCGAGCGCCGCCGCGAGGTCATGACGGAAGTTCGTAGCGAAATCCGGAACATCCTCGATGAGAAACAGTGGAAGCGGTTCGAACAGATCTGGCTGCAAGTGCGGGGCGTTCGGGCGCTGCACAACCCCGAAGTGGCCGAGACGCTGGAACTGTCGCCCGAGCAGCGCGGCCGGCTCGCGCAGCTTTTCAGCGAGGGGTTCCGCGGTCGGGCGGCCGAAATCGAGGCCCGGGCACTCGCCGTGCTCAGCGCGGAGCAGCGGCAACAGTTCCGCAAGATGCGGGGTCCCGAGTTCGACCCGACTCCCCAACCACAAGACTGACCCTCCGAGGAGCATCCAACCCATGAAAGGACGTAACCTTCCTGCCTTCTTGGCGGCCGCGGGCGCCGTGCTCGCCCTGGCCGTGGCCACCGGCGGCGCGGTTGCCGGCGAGCGGCAGTCCCGAGAACATGCCACAGGGCCTTTGCCCGACTGGTATCCCTACGTCGCGTCCGACATTCTGAAGTGGGCCCAGCCTGCGGCCGGCGTTTGGGTCGACCTTGGCGCCGGAACGGGCGGCGTGGGGCTGGCGGTCGCCACGGCCGAGCATGAAGCCGCCGCTGCGAGTGCCATCGTCTTGTTGGACCCCGACACCCGAGCCCTCTCCCAAGCGTTGTCACGTGGCCGCGAACAGGGCCTGGAGAATCGCTTGGTGGCCGTGGAGGGCGTGGCGGAAAAGATGCCGCTTCTCGACAACTCGGTCGATCTGGTCTTCAGCCGGGGCTCGATCTGGTTCTGGCAAGATCCCGTCGAGGGACTGCGCGAGGTGTATCGTGTGCTGCGGCCCGGCGGCAAGGCGATGATTGGCGGGGGCCTGGGCGATGATTACCCCGAGTGGGCACGTCGCGAGTTCATGCGTCGCCGGCGCGGCAGCCGCGAGGCCGACTCGCCGCAAGCCAAGGAGTTTGCCCGGCGCCGCCATCCCGACACGATGCGCCAGTGGGCGAAAGACGCCGGGCTTACCGAGTTCGAGGTGACCGGGCGTGGCGCCCTTCCCGCCGACGACCCGCGCACCGGTTCGGGAAACTGGCTCCGTTTCACCAAGCAGGAGTTGCAATGAGTACCAAGCGTGCCGATGCCGGCCAAGATACCCGCGAGGCGGAAGCCGCCCGGGCCTCATCACCTACGGAGCCGAAGTCGCCGCAGGCCGCGTCCTCGACCGATTCCAAGCCGGCTGGAAAACGTCGCCGGCCGATCAGGAGCCGGCCCGCTGCCCTGGTTGCGGCTTTGTTTGTTGCGGCGGTCGCTGTCGGGGTTGGCTGGTGGTGGTATGCGTACGGCGCGGCCGACGGCCCGGACGCGTCGACTTCCCCCGGCAGCGGCGCGGGGCGCGGCGATGGCGCACAGTCGGGTTCGCCCGGGCAAGCGGGCGGGAGGCAACCCAAGCCCATGCTGGTCGAGCTCGAGCCGGTCCGACGCGGCGAGATCGCTGCCAGCCTCGCGTTGAGCGGCGAAGTCGTCGCCGCCGACTCGATCGTCATCGCCGCGGCGAAGGAAGGCCCCGTCACTTATTGCCCTTGGCGCGAGGGCGACTCCGTCAAGGCTGGGGAGAAACTGATCGAGATTGACCGCGAGGTCCATCGGGCGGAAGTCGAGGCCGCCGAGGCAGCACTTCGCAGCGCCCGCGCGAAGCTGGCCGATTTGGAAGCCGGCACCCGGTCCGAGGAAGTGCATAAGGCCGAAGCGAACGTCCGACGGTGGCAAGCCACGCTCAACGAAGCCCACCGAAACTTCCAGCGCCAGGAACGCCTGATGGCAAAGAATGCCACCTCGCAACAGAGTCTGGATCAGGCACATGAGGGCATGGAGGTGGCCGAGGCCGAACTGGCCTCGGCTCGTGAAACGCTGGCGATGCTCCGGGCCGGACCCACGCCGACCGAACTGGCGGTGCAGTCCTTCGCGGTTGACGAATCCGCGGCTCGGCTGGCCCTGGCCAAGGCGCACCTGGACGAGTGTGTTATCACGGCTCCGTTCGACGGCATGGTCACCAAGGTTCACATCCGCGCGGGCGATTTGGCTACGCCGCGAAGCCCCCTGATGGAAATGTACGCGCCCGCCTCGCTTGTCGTTCGCTTTAGCGTTCCGGAAGCCTATGCCGCGGCGGTGCGTCCGGGCCTGCCCGTGCGAGTGAGAGCCGACGCGATGCCGGGCGAGAAGTTTTCGGCCGAAGTGGTGCGCGTGTACCCTCAACTCCACGCCACCATGCGGACACGGACGATCGAGGCCCGATTGCTCGACCCGGCCGGGTTCTTCCCGCACATGTTCGTCCGATTGTCGTTGGAACTGAAGCGGGTCGCCGACGCCGTTCTCGTTCCATCCGACGCAGTCGCGACCGCGCCCACCGGCGAGCGATTCGTCTTCGTCGTCGAGGAGGGAACCGCGCGGCGCGTTGAACTGGCAACGGGTGCCGAACAAAATCGGACGGTACAGGTGCTCGAAGGGCTCCAGCCGGGCGAACGCGTGGTCGTCGCCGGCCAGGCCGCCTTGCGGGAGGGGCAGGCGGTGCGCATTGCCGGCGAAGGCCCAGCCGGCGGCAAGGTAGCGTCCGACAAACCCATGAGCCAAAGCCGACAAGGCAAAGGACCCGGCAACGGCAAGCCGGCAGGCGGCGAAGGCCGCGGCGGCGGGGGCGGCGGCGGGG
>SKJM01000603.1 GCA_007122045.1 Planctomycetales bacterium
TGGATTCCCTCCTGAAGCTCACCGACGCCTCCGGCAACCTGCTGGCGATCAACGACGATTACGAGGACCCCGGAACCGGGCTGAACACGCACCACGCCGATTCCTACCTGAAGGTCGAATTGCCTTCCGACGGAACCTACTACGTGCACGTGGGCGATACGACGTTCAAAGGGGGCGAGGAATACGCCTACCGCTTGCGTATCAGCGCCCCGCGGCCCGACTTCGAGCTGCGCGTGGTCCCTTCGGCCGTTGCCATCCGCAGCGAGGCGGCGAGGGCAGTGGACGTGTACGCAATCCGCCGGGACGGGTTCGACGGCGACATCCGACTGGGCCTGAATAACCCTCCCGAGGGCTTCTCCTCGTCCACCCCCACGCTCAGCGGCGGCGACGAGATGGTGCGCCTCGCGCTGCGGACGGAACGGACCGATTCGGAGGGGCCCGTGGCGCTGACCGTCGAGGGCCGCGCCACGATCGACGGCGAGGAGGTGGTCCGCGAGGCCGTGCCGGCGGAGGATCGGATGCAGGCGTTCTTGTGGCGGCACCTGGTGCCGGTCGGGAGCCTAAAGGTTCGCGTGTTTGACCCCTCCTACGAGCCGGAGCCGGAACGGGTGGCGCCGCCGGTGCCCGAAGAGATGCTCGCCGCCGCCCGGAAGGCCGCCGAGGAGGCCGGGCAGCCCAGGTTCACCCAGCGGCAGGTGGTCGGACGCCTTCGGCAGCTCGATTTCCTTTATGAGAACTGGCTGCTGACCGACGAGTTCTACCACGAGAAAGTGGCCGAGTGCCGGGTGGCCGAGGACGACGATTAGGCCGTCTCGGCGCGGAGGATGCCGTCGTCGAAACTGGCGGCAATCCGGTGCCCCGGCGGCACGACGAGGAACGCGTCGTCGTCCCAGCGGCCGTCGACCAGCCGCTGGATCAGCCCCATGTCGCCGGCAAGCCGGTCGAACTGCCAGCCCCGCCCGGCGGCCAGCTCGCGGGCCTCGCGCTCGAAGCGGTCGTCGGGCTCGATGCCCATGGCGATGTACGCGATGCGCGAGTAATTGCGGGTCATCTCGCCCAGTTGCTCGGCCAGGAAGCGGGCGTTGTCTTCGCCGTACCGCTCGACCAACTCGTCGTACGACTGCGCCATCCGGCTTCGCCGCTGGACCGATTCGCCGCTGATCTGCTCGAGGTCGTCGCCGCGCTCGATCCAGCCGCTCGTCTTGAAGTACGCGCCCGGGTGCGAGCGGAAATACTCGAGGTACCGCTCCTTGCTGCCCAGGAACAGGCTGATGCAGTCGTGCGCCCGGGGTACGACCAGCGGGATGCTCCGCGCGGCGAGCCCCACCAGCCCGTTGCTGCATAAGGCGTACCCCAGCACCACGGCGTCGTAGGCGGCCTCGTCGACCTCGGCCAGCCGGGCAGCGATCCGCTCGTTCATGCCCGGCGAGCCCAGGTCGTGCAGCCCCTTCGGCAGGAACTCCAGATCGACGCGGTTGACCGAGCGGGCCACGGCGGCGCAAAACTCGCGATAGAGGATTTCACAGGCGATCAGCTTCAAGCGTTGGGGCACGGTAGACCTCAGGGGTGAAACGGGGAGCGGGGCATAGGGATCATCGACCGCCGAAGCCCGCTATGGCTCGTCGTCCGGCTCGCCGATGAAGCGGTAGCCGGCGTCGCGGATGGTGAGGAAGTGGCGGGGGTTGGCCGGATCGGGCTCGAACGTCTTCCGCAGGCGGCGCATGAACTGATCGGGAGCCCGCGTTTGCACGTTCCCCGACATCCCCCACACCTCCTCGAGCAGCTCCTGCCGGGGAATGACGCGTCCCTCATGCTCGACGAAATAGCGGAGCAGCTTCATTTCGAGCTGCGTCATGCGCACCGGCTGGCCGCCGACGGTTACCTCGAACGTGTCGAAGTTGATCTCGGCATTGCCGAAGGCGGCCTGCACCGGTAGCCGGCCGACCGGCGCCCGGCCCGGCGAACCATGCACCCCCCACCTCAGCAGGTTGCGCACCCGGCTGAGGAACTCCTCCAGGTCGAACGGTTTGGTCAGGTATTGGTTCGCGCCGACGTCGAACCCCCGGGCCCGGTCCTCGGCGAGCGTTCGGGCGCTGAGGATCAACACGGGCGTGTCGCGCTCGGCCCGGATGGCCTCGCACACGGCGTAGCCGCTCATACCGGGCAGCATCAGGTCGAGGACCACCAGATCGACGTCGTCGGGCCTGGCTTCGAGGAAGCGCAGGGCGGCCGGCCCGTCGCCGAACGTCGTCACCCGGTACCCCTCCGCGCACAGGTTATACTGGATGCCCTTGGCTAGGTGCTCTTCGTCTTCGACAACAATGATGTGCGGTGGCTCCTGCACTGGGTTATCTCCCGGTCGGAATCTGGACTTCAAATACGGTACCCGGTTCGGCCTCGCGGCTGCGCAGGCGGATGCGGCCGCGGAGCCGCTTGACGGCCGTGCGAACGATGTACAGCCCGAGTCCGGTGCCCGCCTTGTCGCGCTCCAGTTCGCTGCCCAGGCGGACGAAACGGCCGAAGATGGCGCGCCGCAACGATTGCGGGATGCCGCGCCCGTTGTCGGCGATGCGCGCCGTCACCCAGCCGTCGGGCCCGCCGTGCAGCGAGACGTCGACCCGCGGTTCCTCCCCGGCGTACTTCATGGCGTTGTCCAGCAAGTTGCGGAAGACCACGTCGAGTTCAACCGGGGCGGCGACCACCGAGCACGGTTGGAGGTCGAATCGCACCGTTTCCGGGGGCATGCGGTAGCGCCGGCACACGGCATCGGCGCATTCGGCCAGCAGCCCGTCGAGCGCCACCTCCTCCACCTCGCCGGGCGTCCGCGCCGCGTTCAGCTTCCCGGCGTCGAGCAGTTGATTCGTCAGGCGGTCGAGCCGCTCGATGTCGTCGAGCATGATGCGCATGAAGTCGTCGCGCTCCTCGCCGCTCACCTGCCGCCGGCTGAGCGTTTGCAGGCACAGCTTCATCGAGGCCA
>SKJM01000245.1 GCA_007122045.1 Planctomycetales bacterium
AACTCGCTCACCAGCGGCACGAGGCGCTCGCGAAGCTCGGCCAGCACCCGGGCAACGTCGGCGGTGCGCTCCTCCGGCTCGAACTCGTCGAGCAGCGCGTCATACGGCTGGTCGGGGTACCCCAGCGCTTCGGCCTGCTCCCGCTTCAAGCGCAGCGTCTTGTCCAGCATGGGCAGAAAGGCCGGAAAGTCGTTATCGCGGCGGGCCGACCGCCACACCTGGTGCCCGAGAACCGCCGTCCGGGAAAGCTCCACGACCAGTTCGGCCGGCAGCCGCACGGCCTTCTGCCAGTCGCGCCGCAGCCGGCAAATGACCGCGCCGGTATCGCCGTGCGGGTCGCCGGCCAGTGGTCCCTCGGCGAGCGTTTCGAGCCACTCGCCCAGCGCCGCGTCGATCCGGCGGCGGTGCACCAGCCCGCTGAGCAAGGCAACTTGCTCGGCGCGGTGCTCGGCGCCGGCCGGCGGCATCATGGTGCGTTCGTCCCAGCCGAGCACGCCGGCGATGGAGGCCCAACGGGCGGTCTCGCGGGCGTAACAACACGCCCGCTGGAACAGGGCATCGTGGTTCGTGGGCATGGGGGGACCGTCGGGTAGCGGGTTGAGTTGCCTGGGATAGGGAGGCGGGCCGGCTGAAGGGGGCCAGTCCCGAATGGCACGGTAGATGGCGTAACTGCTTGTATGGGAACTACTTATGTTGAAGTCGGGCCTTGAACTCCGCACGCGGTTCCCGCTGAACTCGACCAATTCGCTCCGACAGTGCCATTCGGGCCGGCCGCTTCATGATCGCGCTCAGCGGCTAACGGCAGTCGTGACGTTTTGCGCGAGCACCAAGCAATACCCTCAATTGCATCATTCTCACAGGTACTCCCCCAGCAACTCGCGGCTGGGGCGGGGGATGACCACTTCGGAAACGAGCAGGCCGCGACGGCGGACGTCGTCGGCCGCGGCCTGCACGCCCGCGCGCACGTCGGCCACGCCGCCGGTCATCAGGCACAGCCCCTTGCCGCCCAGCGCCATGGCCACGTGGATGCGAATGAGGGTCACGCGGGCGGCCTTGGCGGCGGCATCGGCGGCGGAAAGAGCACTGATGGCGCTGAAGGTTTCAATGACGCCCAACGCGCCCGGGTCGCCCGGCCCGAGCACCACCGACTGCCCCAGCGCGGGGAACAGGCCCTCGTGCACATTGGGAATGAGCATGTGGTCGATGATCGCCTCGCCGGCGGCGGCCAGTCCGGCGTGAATGGCCGATTCGGTGTCGCTCACCGAGCCGCCCAGCACGATCAGGTACTTGCCCGAGCAAATGGTCCGCGCAATGAGCAGTTCGACCGAGGCCGCCTTGAGCATCTCGTCCTCGATTTGATACCCGACGCCGATGCTCGAAAGCTCGATGGCGCCGATGGATTTGGGAGTGGACATGGGCGTGATGTTCTCTACGGTTGACAGGATTACGGATGTCGATCGTGGATGCGAAGGGGACCGTCGCATCTTCGGGGCGGAAATGGCGGCTCATTGCGGCCGATGCCCTCGGGCCGCGAAAATCGGGACAGTCCCCCGGCCAACGGATTACGGACGTTCGATCCACACGGCGCCGCCGGTTATTTCGGCCACCACGCCGTCGATCGACGCGTGCACCGGGGCGCCCAAGGCGGGCTTGCCGTTCTGCACCGGCGGCCGCCCGACCACCTCGCCCGCCCGAACCGGCTGCCCGGCCTCGACCGCCGGCTCGCAGGCCGCGCCGATGTGCTGCTTCAACTTGATGCCGACCCGCTCGGCCGGCAGCAGGTTTTCGGCCAGCGGCCCGACGTTGCGAAACTGCGCCAGGCCCAGCTTGTACATCAGCCGGGCCATGGGGGCCTTGCGGTTCTCCAGGTGCAGTTCCGGCCGGCGGGGGTTCAGCGGCGGGTCGCTCCAGCGGCGCCCCTCCCGGGCAAGCCGCCGCTTGTTCTGCGTGCACACGTTCTTCGGGTCGAGGTCTTCCGGGCAGGAGTACAGGCTGCAAAGGTTGCACTCGCAGCAGTACGCCGTACCGATGACGTTCGCCTCGCCCACCAGGTTGAACTCCAGGCTCCGCATGGCGAGATGCGGTTCGATCGGGTGGCCCAAGAGCCACCGGGGGCACAGTTCGGTGCAGAAGCTGCACTGGTCGCACGCACTGCGGCCGATGCGGACAATCTGCCCCCAGTCCTGCCGACGGCGGCGGACGACCACGTGGTCGGCGGGCAGCACCACAACACCGCCGGTGGTCTTGTCGACCAGCGCGTCGTGGTCCTCCTCGAGCCAGCCCATCATGACGCCGCCCACCAGGTAATGGGCGTCGGGCACGGTGGGTCCCCCCGCCGCCTCCACGCACGCGCGGAGCGTCGCGCCCACCGGCACGCGGAGCGTGACCGGCTCCGCCACGGCGCCGGCGATGGAAAGGAACTTCTCGGTCACCGGCCGGGCCGTGGCCCGCGCGATGTTCAACGCCGTTTCGACGTTCATCACCACGGTGCCGACGTGTAAGGGAATTCCCCCCGGGGGGATGACGCGGCCCAATACGTCGTAGACCAGGATGAACTCGTCGCCGGCGGGGTAGGCGTCGCGCAGCGGGGCCGCCTCGATCGACCGCGGCAGCTTCTTGCCCAGCAGGTCGATGACCGCGGTGTACTTCTCTTTGATGCCGATTGCGCCGCGCCGCGCCCCGACGAGTTCCATGCCGGCCACGGTCCCCTCGACCACGCCGTCGACGTACTCGCGGAGCACCTCCTTGTCTTTGTGCAGCAGGGGTTCACATTCGGCGGCATTGATCAGGACGCTGTCGGCCGAGCCGGCGAGTTTCACGTGGGTGGGAAAGCCCGCCCCCCCGGCGCCGACCACTCCTGCTTCCCGAACGGCTTCCAGGGCGACGCGTGGCATGTTGGGTAGATTTTCCGAGGCGATGGTCGTGGTTGATCGAAAGACTGAATCGGCTCTTCCGTTTCTAGGTGCA
>SKJM01000146.1 GCA_007122045.1 Planctomycetales bacterium
ACCCGGTACACCAACAAATACGGCAACGTGTGGGCCGGGGCGCCGGCGTACCTGCTCCTGTACCCGGACGACGAGGAGGTCCGCGGGCATTTCCTGCGCCGGTTCGCCGAGTCGGAGGAGGTGTTCCAGAGCCCGGCCGGCTATTTCCACGAGGCGCTCGGGCCCGACTGGAGCTACAACTTCGGTACGCATCACAGCAATACCCGCATGGCGTGGCACCTCGCCCGGCAGTTGAACCTGGACGAAGCGGTCCGGCAGCTTGAGCGCGAACATGCGTTGTGGGCCGAGTGGCTTTCGCACAACGCCGTGCCGGAGCCCGACGGGTCGAGTTTCACGCTCAACCGGGCGATCGAAACGCGGCAGTCGCTCGCTCATTTCCGCCAGTTGGACACCCCGCTGGCCGAAACCGTCGAGGCGGCCCGCGCGTTCGCCACCAGCCGCGAGGAATACGAGCAGGCGTTGAAACTGGCACGCGAGCGAACCGAGGCGACGTGGCCCGCGGTGCCCGACTTGCGCGTGGGCGAGCACATGGGATACAGCCCGTACGCGTTCCTGCACCTGCGGCACCCGAACTACTATCCGACCGGGGCCGAGCGCGACGCCGCCCGGCGTCGCCTGCCCTACCTGGCCCGCGAGCGCTTCGTCCACCAGCGGGCCGACGACCGCTCCGCGCTGGCCGTCACCTGCGTGCGGCGGCCCGCGTACTATGCCGTGTTCAACGCCGGCCCGGGCCGCGGCGGGCATCGCTACGGGCTCGGCCTGCTGTGGCATCCGCGGGCGGGAACCCTTTTGCAGCAGCAAACGCGACGCGTTCCGGGGCCCGGCTGGGGAACCCGCACCGCCGACGCCGACCTGTACGAATCGGCCCCCATGGCGCCTGAATACGAAATGGACGGCGAACCTTTCGACGTGCGTCCCGGCAACCGCGACGTCGACGGCCGCAACCTCACCATTCGCTACCCGCTGGGCGAAACGGGAAACAAGACCGTTGCGTTCCTCGACGACCAAATCGAAATACGGGTGGAACTGCCGGGCGCATTTTCTGAGAACGTGCCGTTGCTGGGGTATCCCGGCGACGACGTTGCCCACGCCGGCCGCCGCGTTACCGTGGCCCGGCACGGCGTCGTGCTCGAAATCGCCTTCGACGACGCGGCCGACGTAGAGTATGCCCGGCTCCCGCCCTGGCACGGCAGCCACGCCCCCGAGTGCCACTTCATTATTGCCTCGGCGCGCGACAACCTTGTGTACACGATACACCTCACGGAAGCCCCGTGAGCCGTTCTTTCGGAGCGGCGCCTCGCTTGGAGACGAACGAAGCAGCCCGCCCCGCCAAGCGGCCTGCTCGTCGACTCGTCTGGTTCGTAATCAGCCCGACCCTTTCTCCTTCGAGTTGCACGAACCGGTCGCGCCGGCGGACGTCGAGGCCGGTGAGCACGCGAGAGGTTGCCGGGGCGGGCTTGCCCGGCTTGCCGGGCGAGGCGGCGCCGGCGCGGTCGTCAATGGCGGCGGCGGCGACGGTGGCGATGCGGCCGGCAAGCCGGTTGACCGCGCCCTTGCCGTCGGGGTGGACGCGGTTGCTGAGGAAGACGAAGAACAGGTCGAGCCCGGGGTCGATCCACAGGACCGTGCCGGTGAAGCCACCGTGGCCGAATGCCCGGTCGGAAAGGCGCTCGCCGCGGCTGGTCGAGTAGCCCGTGCGCACGTCCCACCCCAGGGCCCGCAGGCCGGTGGAGACGGGGCGGGGCGCCGTCATGGCCTTCTGGATCAGGCATACCGGCCATCCCCACATCCTGGACGCGCACCAAGTCCACAGCGGGCATCCGGCGGATCAGACCTCGCACAACGTTTCCGTCGAAGTTCTCGTCACTAACGAGCCTGATCATCGAGCAACCCCTTCGCCTTGGCCCGCCCCAGGACGAGTGCGCGCAAATTTCGCCGTTCGCCCTGGGCAGTCTCCACCCGGCGACGCACGTCCGCGGCGGCTTGATCGCGGTCGTGCAGATACCTCTCGAAGGGCGCGGGGTTGGCCAGGTAATGGCTTACGACGGCATAGACTTCGGGCAAGGTCAGGGTGTCGTACGCCTGCACAATGGCCTCAGGCGTTTCACCCTGCTTGAAAGCGAGAATCACCAGTTCCAGCAGTACGCGGCTTCGTCCCACGCGGAAAACGCCCGGTGGGTCTTCTCGTAGCGGAATAGCCAACGAAAGGGGCTCGAAATCGACAGCAGTCATTTTGCGGCAATGTCCTTCTCTGCTGCTCAGTATACTTCAGGTTCTACCCTTCAACCGGTGCTCGAGTGTTCGCATCGAACTATCCCTCCGGCCCGCCGGGCAGCATGTTCAGCGACGCGACGCCGCCGGACAGGTTGTGCACGTTCTCGAAGCCGTGCTGCCGGAGCACGCGGATGGCATAGTACGACGTTTGGCCGAGGGCGCAGTGGACCCATATTTCGCGGTCGCGGGGCAGCTCACCAAGTCGTATTCGCAACTCGCCCAGCGGGATGTTCACCGTCCCCGGCACGGGCGCGGCGGCCGCCATGCCCGCCGGACGCACGTCGAGGACCAGGGGCCCGGGCTCGCCGTTGCGTTGCCGGTCGGCCCAGTCGTCCCAGAAGACCGTGGCCACGTCGCCGCGCAGCGTGTTGCCGGCGACGAATCCGGCCAGGTTCACCGGGTCTTTGGCGCTGCCGTACTGGGGCGCATAGCACAGTTCGGCCTCTTCGAGGTCGAACACCGTGCCGCCCATCTGAATGGCCATTGCAAGGACGTCGATGCGTTTATCGACGCCCGCCTTTCCTACGGCCTGGGCGCCCAGCAGGCGGCCGCTCTCGGGAGCGAACAACAGCTTCAGCGTCATGCGATGCGGGCCGGGGTAGTAGCCGGCATGATCGTATGCATGGTTGTAGCTCTTGGCGTAGGCGATGCCGGCCCCGCGCAGCGCCTTTTCGCTCGCGCCGGTCATGGCCAGCGTCAGGTCGAACACCCCGACGACGGCCGTGCCCTGCACGCCGCGGAATCGGGCGTCGCGCCCGGCGATGACGTCGGCCGCGACGCGTCCCTGCCGGCTGGCCGGGCCGGCCAGCGGCACGAGCGCCGGGCGGCCGGTGACGACATCGCGCACCTCGGCGGCGTCGCCCAGGGCGAAGATACTCGGGTCGCTGGTGCGCATCTGCTCGTCCACCCGAATGCCGCCGGTGGCGCCGAGTTCGATGCCCGCGGCGCGAGCCAATTCGACCTCGGGCCGCACGCCGGCGGCCAGCACCACCAGGTCGGCCGAGAACCGTTCGCTGCCGCGGGTGAGCACGGTGAGCGTATCGCCCGGACCGGGCTCGAACCCGGCCGCCGGCATGTTCAGGTGCAGATCGACGCCTTGCCGGCGCAGCTCCTCGTGGACGGGGGTGACCATTTCCGGGTCGAACGGGGCCATCGCCTGGCCGGCCGCTTCGAGCAGGGTTACCTCGAGCCCGCGACGCGAGAGGTTTTCGATCATCTCCAGCCCGATGTACCCCCCGCCCACCACGACCGCGCGCTCGGCCTCCTGCCGCTCGATCCACCGTTGGATCGCGTCGGTGTCTTCCAGGTTGCGGAGGGTGAACACGCCGGGCAGGTCGATGCCGGGCAGCGCCGGCCGGATGGGAGCAGCGCCGGGGGCGAGTACGAGCACGTCGTATCGCTCGGTCGAGACGTGCCCCGTCTCCACGTGCTTCACCTCGATGGTCTTCGCCGCCCGGTCGATGGCGCACACCTCGTGCCGGGTGCGGACCTCGATGTTCATCGCGTCGCGGAATCGCTCCGGCGTGGCCACCAGGAGCCGGTTTCGCTGGGTAATGACGCCGCCCAAATAATACGGCAGGCCGCAGTTGGCGAAGGACACGTGCCCGCTGCGCTCGAAGATGAATATCTCCGCGTGCTCGTCCATGCGTCGCAGGCGGGCGGCGCACGAGGCGCCCCCGGCGACGCCGCCTACGATCAACACTCTCCGTGCCGGCATGACAGACTCCTGTGGAGGACGGATCAACGCAGTTTCATCATGTATGCTCGCCACACCCCTTCGAACTCGGCAAGCGGCATCTCGACCAGTTCCTCGAAACGCTCGATCGGCGACGCGTCGCCGGTGGGGGTCACGAACGCGGTCAAGGCGGGATCGTCGAGCAACCGCTGCTCGAACGCCAGGTAGTACGCCAACCCCCAGGCGTACACGTATTTTTGCTGGGCCGCGGCGGCCAGGTTGTCGACCAGCAGGAACGCCTGATGATCCGCCTCGAGCAGGGCAGCCAGCGGCAGCGGCGCGTCGCCGCGCAAATCGGCCCGGAGCCGATCGAGCGCCTCGCGGTTGGGCGCGTCGATGCGCAACGTATCCGACTCCAGCAAGCCCCCGGAAAACAACACGGCCAGCCCTTCGTCGAGCCACACGGGAACGTCGTAGCGGTCGGCCGGGTAGACATAGTTCTGCAGGTAGGCGTGGAACGCTTCGTGGTACAGGCGGGCGAACAGGCGGCGGCCGATCTGCCGGAACGTTTGGGCGTTCTCGCGGTCGGAACGCTCCAGTTCGCGCTGCTTCTCGGCGATTTGGTTCTCGATCTTCCGCCGCTCGATGAGCAGGAGCCGGGTAACGTGATTGCGCGGACGCCCTTGCTCCCGCAATTGCGCCCCCAGGGCGGCCAGCCGCTCGGGGAGGGCCTGTTCAAGCTGCTCCAGTTCCTCGCGGATCGCCTTGTGGCGGGACTCGATGCGCGAAAGCGTGCTCGCGTGCCGCCCCAAGTCGCTGCCCACCACCACCAGGTTCGCCTCCTGGAGGTAGCAGGCCGGGTTGTCGAAGTGGAGGCCGAGGCGGGCGAGGAAAACGCGGTACTCGTCCCTCGACTGCAGGATCACCAGCCGCAACGGGCGGGGCGGCTCCACCCGCGCCGGCAGAAGCTGGCGGTACGCCGTGAACACCTGGTCGGCCCGGACGATGATCCGGCGCGTGGTCGGTTCGTCGGCGGTGCTCTCCAGGTCGAACCACCGGCCCCGATAGCGGTGGAAGTGCACGCCGTCGCGCTCGATCAGCGACAGCTTGACCGCATCCATGCGGCCCGCCTCGATCACCGCTCGGTGGCGAAACTCGTGGATCCGCAAGCGGAGCTGCTCGCGTCGTTCGGGCTCGAGCCGGTGGATGCTGGCAATGTGGCGGGTTTCGAGCGGTTGAATGACCAGGTGCATCGGGCGGCCCGCCGGACGGAAGATGCGCATCATCCGCACCCAGTAATCGTCCTGCGATTCGATCAGGCCCTCGAAGCGGCGGCCGTCGTGGGTCTCGACGTGCTCCATCGGCCAGTCGGCCGGTCCCAGCGGGGCGGTCATGCGCTGTGCGGCGACCTGCCCCACGGCGCAGGGGCTGGCGACCCACCCGACGGCAAAGGCAATCCAGACCGTCCGACTCGGCAGCGACATGGTATTTCCAGGGCAAGTTGGCAGAAAGACTGTTCCGTTGCGTTCATTCTACCACCGGCTCGGCCTGCCGAGAAGCGGTAAGCCGTTCGAGGAACGTGCAGCCCACCAGCACCATCCGCCGCGCGGACGCCGGGTTCGCGCCGCCCGGCGCCCCGTCCTCGCTGAAACGCTCCATGAGCCCCGATTCGTACACCAACACCGGTTCGGCATGCGTGACCCGCGCCGAGAGATAGATCGCATTCGGCGAGGTTCCGAAGGCGACCACGAGGAATCGGAAGGTGGGTTTGCCGGGCAGGAAGAAGGAAAACCCGCTGCGGTTGAGGTCGTGGCATTGCACTTCGGTAAACTCCGTTTCGTCGGGGATTCCGGGCGCTCGCCGCGGCGCAATCCGCTGGGTGGCCCCGAGCTGGGCCCGCGGCTCTTGCCGCCGGTCGCCCTCCGCCCCGCCGCCCGCTTGGGAAAGCTGGTGCACGAGGTTATAGAAACTGGCGTCGATTTCAGCTTCGAGCAAACCCATGGTCGGAAACTCCTGATCGTTGGCCGCGGAAGGGGCTGCGGTTGCTGACGCTACCCCCTAAAGGGAGGGCGGTCAGGCTCTGCGCCCACACTGAATTATGGCACACCGATGCTTTACGGTAGATGGGGGAGGGTCAAACCAGTCAATCATGGCACTTGACCGGCCCGGTTCTTCGGCTCAAAATGATGTTTCGCGGGAACCGGTTGGGCGTTGCCCTCGGCGTGTCCGAAGGCCCGATTCCTACCACGTAGGATGGACATTCGTGTCCGTCGCGTCCGCAACATGGACGGGAACGGCTGCCAGAGTCGGACGGACAGGCTGGACGGACAGGAATGGCCATCCTACGTGGGGCCGCTGCCAGTTACCAAAGAACGAGAGCGACTTCTTCCACAAGCCTGCATTATGCCTATCCTTCCAGACGCCTCGGGTCGATTCGGCACCTTTGGCGGACGATATGTGCCCGAAACGCTCGTCGGCGCCCTCGACGAACTGGCCGAGCAGTACGCCGAGGCCTGCGCCGACCCAGCCTTCCAGGCAGAGCTGGATAGCCTGTTGTGGCACTACGTCGGCCGCCCCTCGCCCCTGTACCACGCCGAGCGGCTTTCGGAGCAGTGCGGCGGGGCCCGCATCTACCTCAAACGCGAGGACCTCAACCACACCGGCGCCCACAAGATCAATAACACCCTCGGTCAGGCCCTGCTCACCCGCCGGATGGGTAAGCACCGGGTCATCGCCGAGACCGGTGCCGGCCAGCACGGCGTGGCCACCGCCACCGCCTGTGCCCGGTTCGGGCTCGAGTGCATCGTGTACATGGGTGCCGAGGATATCCGCCGGCAGCGCCCCAACGTGTTCAGCATGAAGCTGCTCGGCGCTGAGGTCCGGCCTGTCACCAGCGGTTCGCGCACGCTGCGCGACGCCATCAACGAGGCGATGCGCGACTGGATGGCCTCGGTCGGTACGACGCACTACTGCCTCGGGTCGGTCGTCGGGCCGCACCCCTTCCCGCAAATCGTACGCGACTTCCAGGCGGTCATCGGCCGCGAGGCCCGGCGGCAGTGCCTCGACCAGCTCGGCCGGCTGCCCGACGTGGTCGTCGCCTGCGTGGGCGGCGGCAGCAACGCCGCCGGCATCTTCTACCCGTTCCTCGACGATGCCGGCGTAAAGCTCCTGGGCGTCGAGGCCGGCGGCCGTTCCGGCGCCCCGGGCGACCACGCCGCGCCGTTGTGCTTCGGTTCGCCCGGCGTGCTGCACGGCAGCTTCAGCTACGTGATGCAGGACGACGACGGGCAGACGGCCGACGTGCACAGCATTTCGGCCGGGCTCGACTATCCCGGCACCGGCCCGGAGCACAGCTACTGGAAGGACATCGGCCGCGTCGAGTATACCCAGGCCACCGACGCCGAGGTGCTTACGGCCTTCGACCGGCTTGCCCGATGCGAGGGCATCCTGCCGGCCCTGGAGAGTTCGCACGCGGTGGCGAAGGCGATGGACCTGGCGGCGCGGCTCCCAGCCGATCAGGTGGTCGTGGTAAACCTTTCCGGCCGGGGCGACAAGGACGCCGCGGAAATCGCCCGGTTGCGCGGCGAAGAAGCGGGCGGATTAGGGGAACAGGAGAGAACAGAGGCAACAGAGAGGGGAAAGCTCCGTTGACTCCGTCTCCTCTGCCGCCTCAACCTGGCGGGCGAGGAAGGATTGGCCGCGAGATTCCTTCCGTCAGCTTCGGGGCGTGGAAACGGACGACCAATCGCAGCGGTATGCCGTACCGTTTCGTGTAGTTGAGCAGTTGTGTTTTGTGACCAGTCCAAGCATAATTCGTCCGAAAAAAGAGGAGACCGAGGCAACTGAGAAATTTCCTCTGTTCTCTCTGTTGACTCCTGTTCAGTCCGCCCCCTCACACACCTTCCGCACCATGTCTGCCATCGACCAATTATTTGCCGATCTTCGCGCCGCGGGCCGCAAGGCGTTCATGCCGTTCATCACCGCCGGAGACCCCGACCTCGACTTCACGGCCGACGTGCTGCGCACGCTGGTCGAGCGCGGCAGCAGCATGTGCGAGTTGGGCATTCCGTACAGCGACCCCATTGCCGACGGGCCGGTCATTCAGGCTTCCTACACCCGGGCGCTGGAGCAGGGAATCAAGCTGCGCGACATCTTCGGCATGCTCGAGCGCCTGACGCCGGAACTGCCCGCGCCGGTCGTCACCATGGTCAGCTACGCCATCGTGTACCGCCGCGGGCCGGAGCGATACGTTGCCGCCGCCCGGGCGGCGGGCATCGCCGGCGCGATTGTGCCCGACCTGCCCGCCGACGAAGCGCAGGCCCTGGCCGACGCCTGCCGCCGCGAGGGCCTCAGCCTCATCCAGCTCATCACCCCCAACACGCCCCGCGACCGCGCACTGCGAATCGCCGAGCAGACCACGGGCTTCATCTATTACGTGTCGGTGGCGGGCATCACGGGCGAGCGGACCGAACTGCCGCCCGAAATCGCCGAGAACGTCGCTTGGCTTCGCGAGCAGACGCCACTGCCGGTGTGCATCGGGTTCGGCATCAGCCGGCCGGAGCACGTGCAGGCGCTGGCCCCGGTAGCCGACGGGCTGATCGTCGGCTCGGCCATCGTCCGCCGCATTGCCGAAGCCTCCCACAAGCCCCGCGAGCAGGTCTTGCGCGACATCGCCGAGTACGTCGACACCCTCCTGGCGGCGATGAGGTAGCGGGCCCTAAGCAATCCTTATGGCGGCCGGTTCCCGAAGTGCGACCCGCTCGGCCACGGGGCCGAAATGCGGCCCCCAGGCGGGCGCCAATTGCCGGCCCAGGACGGCCAGGCGGGCCTGCTCGGCGGCCGTCAGCGGTGTGAACCGCCGGAGCATCGCCACGTTTTCGCGAACCTGTTCGGGCTCGTGCACGCCGATGCTCAGACTGGCCACCCCCGAAAGCCCCAGCGTGTAACGCATGGCCAGGTCGAGGTGTTGCGGGTCGAGTTGCGGCGGCCGTTTCGGGCCGTTGTAGTTGCGGAAACCGCCTTGGATGCCCCCGAACACCTTCATGGCAATCACGCCCAGGTTGTGCTTCCTGGCGAGCGGCAGCACCCGATTCTCGAACCCGTAAATAAAGCGGTCGACGAAGTTCAGCACGATCAGCAGCACGTCGGCGCCGCCCGACTCGATAAACGGCTTGAACCGCGCCGACAGGTTGTGGCCCGAAAGACCGACGAAGCGCGTCTTTCCCAACTCCTTCTGCCTGCCGAGCCAGGTGAACACGCCGTCGGGTCCCTTCGCCTCATCGACCTTGCGGGTGCCCAGGTTGTGGAAGTAGAGCAGGTCGACGTAATCGGTCTTCAGCACCCGGAGGCTGTTGGCCAGCGACTTTTCGGCGTCTTCGACCGTATCGGCCCACACCTTCGTGGCGAGGAACACGTCTTGGCGTCGCGGCCCGAGCGCGCGGCCCACGCCTTCCTCGGCATTGCCGTACAGGGGAGCCGTGTCGATGGACGTGACGCCGAGGTCGAGGGCCGTGTTGACCACCTTCGCGACGTCGTCGGGGCTGTAGTCGGTCGAATGGCCGCAGGGCGCGGTGCCCAACGTGAGCGTGGACACTTCGACGCCCGTTCGGCCGAGCGTCCGGTGGGGGAGGTCGGCGGCGGGTTCGGCGGCATGGCCATGGCCGACACCGGCCAACAGGGCGCCTCCGGCCATCAGTCCTGTGTGTTGGACGAACCGCCGGCGGGTAACGGGGAGTGAGGGTTTATGGAACATGTTGGGACTCCATCGGGAAGGTTCTGCGGGAAAGCTCTTCGGGAAATTTCTGTTGCGGGGCGTCGCCTCGCTGAGGGTTCCGGCAACGCCCGGCGGGCGGCCGAAACCCGGAGCGCGTCCATCGGGTCGCGACTCGCGTACGGCAACTCCAGAAAAATTATAGCGGACTGCCCCACTACGGCAAGGCACACCTGGGGGGCATATACCACCCGAAGAAACTGCTCCCAACATGATGCCGACACCGGCGGAATAGAACTGGTCGAATCGCTGGGAACCGCCGATGTGCCCCTAAAGGACACCTTGTCAGGCCGCAAGATGGCGGAGGGCTTGGGGAAGCGTTTCGCCATGGGCCTGGGGGAGTTCAAGGACGCAGGCAGGCTTGGCGAATCCTAAATCGATTTTCCCACACACGTTGTCCGGATCATCCCGTGCCCCCTTTCTGCGGGGACTCGAAGCGGTCGAACCAGGGCGCCAGCCAACCCGGGCCCAGGCAGGCTCGGGCGACAACCAGGCCCACGGCGGCACCCACCAACACGTCGCTCGGGTAGTGCGACCCCGACTGCATCCGCTGGCAGGCCACCAGGACGGCCAGCAGGGCGAACATCCACCGGCCTCGTGGATACAGCCACGTCAGGGCGACGGCCAAACCCGCCGCCGTGGCCGTATGGCCGGAAGGAAAGCTTTGCACGGCGGCGCCGCCGCGGAGGAACGGGAACCACTCGCCGAAAGTGGCCAGCACGCCGCCCTCGAAATCGAAGGCGTACGGCCGGGTGCGCGCGACGAGCAGCTTGACAACGTTGGCCGCGATGCCCGCCCCCAGCGAGCAGGCCAAGAGGCGGGGCAACATCCGGCGGCGCCCCACGTCGAGTTGATAGACCACCAGCGCCAGCAGCATCACGCCAAAGCCGTTGCCGAACGCCTCGCAAACTTCGATCAACTCCGCTACGACTTTCGGATAGTTGCCCTCGAGAAACCA
This sequence comes from Planctomycetales bacterium, assembly GCA_007122045.1. Classification (GTDB taxonomy): domain Bacteria; phylum Planctomycetota; class Planctomycetia; order Pirellulales; family Thermoguttaceae; genus PWXP01. The sequence goes on from SKJM01000146.1 coordinate 10,678, forward strand.
CTGCGCGATGCCGCCGTCGGCCGCCATCGCCACGAGCGCCACGGCCAGCAGTGCCGGCGGCAGCCAGGGCCAGCCGGCCGGGCCTTTTGCAGGCGTCCGGCAGGATGGGGCGGCGGGCGGCTCCGCTTCCGAAGGTGGTTGGCGGATTCGGGCACGGGCGCGAGCGTCCACGCCCGGCGGTTCTAAGTGCGGCATGAGGTTGTTCTACGGGGGCAGGAGGCACTCCACTTTGGTTCCGCTGAAGAGTACACGAGAACGCCCCGCCGCCCAAGACCGATCCGGCCGGAAATTGCGCGGAGGCTGCGGGACAAGGGGTCGTGAACGAGTTTGCGCCCACTCACCAGAAGGGGGGCAGCGATTGACCGGTAGGTACGGGCCTGTCACAATTCAGATATTATGTACGATCCTCTTCGGCTGGCTTCCCCGGTTCACCAGGATCCGGCCCTCTTCGCCTTCCAGC
>SKJM01000198.1 GCA_007122045.1 Planctomycetales bacterium
CAGGACCAGATCGGCGTGTGGCGCAACGGGACCTTCTACCTCGACTACGACGGCAATGGCCGCTGGGACGGGGCGGAAGTGGACCGCCTTTACCGGTTCGGCAACGACACGGATGCGCCCATCATCGGCGTCTGGGCCGAAAGCCCCATCTCCGTTGCGGCCCTCCATGCCGCCTCGGCGCCGCCGGCGGGCCACCCCGCCCCCGAACCGCTCACCCTTGCCGACGTGCAGCCGGTCGTCGAGGAGGCCATGCTCTACCTGCCGCCGGAATTGGAGGGAGTGTCCATCTACGTCCAGATGGTCGACCTGCCCGGGCTGATGGTGGCGCAGGCGTCGGGCAACACGATTTGGATCGACCCCCATGCGGCCGGATTCGGCTGGTTCACCGATCCAAGCCGCGCCGCGTTCGAGCCGGGAGAGCAACCCGGCCATTTGGTCGCCCACCCCGACAGTGAAGCGGCCCTGCGGATCGACTTGCTAACGGCCGTCCTGCACGAGATGTACCACCTTGCGGGCCACGGCCACGGCGACGACGGGCTGATGCAGCCGGCCCTCGAGCCGGGGGTCCGCCTGCTGCCGCCTGCCGACTTGGACCCGGCCGACGCCGCGGCGTTGGAGGCCGCTTGGGCGGCCTCGCCGCACGAGGCCCTGGCTTGGCTGGACGAACTGGCCGCCGCGAACCGCCGCCGGCGGGAGGAGCAGTCGGAACAGTCGCTGCACGTGCAGGCCGTCGACGAGGCCCTGAAGCTGTACTGGCAGTGAGGCGGCCCGGCCCACACACCTGTTGAGGGCTGTGTCGCCGGCGTACAATAGGTCGCCAGATCGCCGGGACGGGCCGTCTCGGCACCCCCCACTGTTGCCATTTGGGAACCCCCATGCCGGAAGCCGGCCGCTTTCCTTGCACATTCCGCGTCCGCCAGCATTTCGACGCGCCGAGGCTCGACGACGTGCCCGGCGAAGTGTGCCGGCAACTCGGCAGGCTCGGCCTCGGCGAGCGGGTGGGGCCGGGCCAGTCGGTGGCCGTGACCGTGGGCAGCCGCGGCATCGCCAACCTGGCCGAAATCGTCCGGGCGGCGGTCGGCTACCTCCGGGGCCTGCGGCTGGAGCCCTTCATCGTCCCCGCCATGGGAAGCCACGGCGGCGGTACGGCCGAAGGGCAACGGGCGCTGGTCGAGGGCTACGGTGTGACGGAGGCGGCGGCCGGATGCCCCATCCGATCCTCGATGGACACGGTTGTCGTGTGCCGCACCGCCGAGGGCTTCCCCGTCCACTTCGACCGGATCGCTTCCGAGGCCGACCACGTGCTGGTGCTCAACCGGGTGAAGCCGCACACGGGCTTCGTGGGCGAGATCGAAAGCGGGCTGATGAAAATGCTGCTCATTGGCCTCGGCAAGCACGACGGCGCCGCCGTGTACCACCGCGCCATCCTCGACTACAGCTTCGACCGGATCATTCGCAGCGTGGCCGGCGAGGTGCTCCGGCGCTGCCGCATCCTGGCCGGGCTGGGCATTGTGGAAAACGCTTACGAACAGACCGCCCGGATCGAGGCCGTGCTGCCCGGCGAGTTCGAAGCGCGCGAAAAGGAGTTGCTGAAGCTCGCCCGCCGCTGGATGGCCCGGCTGCCCTTCGACGACGTCGACGTGTTGCTGATCGACCGGATTGGCAAGGACGTCAGCGGCACGGGGCTCGACACGAACGTGGTGGGGCGGAAGTTCAACGACCACCGCGCCGTCGAGGGCGAGCTGCCCCGCGTGCGGCGCATTTGCCTGCGCGACCTCACCCACGAGACACACGGCAACGCGGTCGGAGTAGGCATTGCCGAGTTCTGCCGCACCCGCCTGCTGCGCGGGGCCGACCTGGCCGCCACGCGGCTGAACGCCATGGTGGCCAACCACGTCTCGGCGGCCATGCTCCCGCTCGACTACGAGACCGACCGCGCCATGCTGGCGGCCGCGTTGAGCACCATCGGCCTGACTCCCGCAAAGAACGCCCGGCTGCTGTGGATCGCCGACACGCTCCACCTGGCCGAGTTGGAGTGTTCGGCCGCCTACCTGGCCGAGGCCCAATCGCGCGACGCGCTCGAAATACTGACGCCCCCGCGACCGCTGCCGTTCGACGCCTCGGGCAATTTGCCGGACGATGAGCCATAGGGCCTTACATCTCGCCCTCTGCCTGGGCCTGCTCGAGCGAGTGCTCGGTGCTGGTCGGGTCGACGGCGCGGCAGCATTCCGTGAGGCGGTCGGCCAACTCGGTCAGTTCGGCCTCCCAGCCGCCGGCCTCGCCGGCTGGGGGGAGGCGGCGCAGTTCGAGGGCCAGGAGGATCAGGCGCAGCAGGTGCCGGAAGACGATGCCCTCCTGCTTCTGCAACTGGCGGCTGGTGACGTACTTGTTGAAGTCGCCGCCGAACTGGAGCAGTTCGCCGGCCGACCAGACGGCCGTGGTGCGCACGTCGTGCACGTCGGGAAAGTCGTAATCGAACAGGATGCGAAGCTTCTCGGCCAAGGCGAGCACGCGCGGCCGGGCGTCTTCGTAGCTGCGCCGCCGCCAGTCCTCGTCGTCGGCCGGTTCGACAAGCTGCTCCTCGGTCACCAGCCCCAGCCGCAGAAGCTGCTCGTCCAGCCGCGTGGTGGCCAGCGGGCCGGGCGGCAACTCGTCGTGGCCGGGCACGCGCACGAGGCGGGCGACCGTGCCCGGCATGTCCAGAACGCTCTCCAGCGCCTGGATGCGCTCCTCGAAATTGGCGATGCCCAACTGGTTGACCAGGAAAACACCGAACAGCGGGTTCATGCCGCGGATCAACAGCAGCTTGCCCAGTTCCGGCGTCGGCCGGGCGAGCATCGGCCGGTAAGCCTCCGGGGCGGCGCCGGCCTGCCCCTCACCGCTTGCCGGGGCTTCGGCCGCGGGGGACGATGCGCGGTCGCCCGGCTGGCGCGTTTCCCCCGCCGTGGGCAGCGCCGTGCCGAA
>SKJM01000547.1 GCA_007122045.1 Planctomycetales bacterium
CAGCGAGTGACCGCGGCCCTCGAGCGCCGGCAGCCTGACCGCGTGCCGCTGTTCGAGTGTGTAATCGACGAACGGGTGCAGCAGGCCTTGCTGGAAACGTTGCGCGAATACGGCGAGTATTGATTGATAGTCCTACGCTTACGGAGACCTTACTGATGGCGAATGATCGACCAGTCGCTCTGATTACCGGCGCCGCGCGGGGGATTGGGTTCGGAATTGCCCGGTGCCTGGCCGTCGAGGGATACGACATAGCGGCCAACGGCGTGCGCGACGAGCAGGCCGCCCGCCCCGCGCTCGACGAGCTGCGCAACCTTGGCGCCGAGGTGCTCTACTGCCGCGCCGACGTGGGCGAAACGGCCGCCCGGGCCGCCATGATCGAGCAGGTGGAGCGGCATTTCGGCCGGCTCAACGTGCTGGTCAACAACGCGGGCGTAGGCCCCAAGGTGCGCGCCGATATTCTCGAAGCGACCGAGGAGAGCTACGCGTGGGTGATGCGGACGAACCTGCAAGGCCCGTACTTCCTCACCCAGGCCGCGGCGAACTGGATGATTCGGCAGCGGAAGGCCGACCCGCAGTTCCCCGCCTGTATCGTGAACATCTCGTCGGTTTCGGCCACGCTCGCGTCGATCCAGCGCGGCGAGTACTGCATCTCGAAGGCCGGCCTGAGCATGACGACCGCGCTGTGGGCGGCCCGGCTCGGCGAGTTCGGCATCCCCGTCTACGAGGTGCGCCCCGGGTTGATCAAGACCGACATGAGCAAACCCGCCACCGAAAAATACGACCGGCTCATTGCCGCGGGCATCACCGTCGAACCGCGATGGGGAATGCCCGAAGACGTCGGCAAGGTGGTGGCGGCCATCGTCCGCGGCGACGTCCCCTACGGCACCGGCGGGGTCATCATGGTCGACGGCGGGCTCACACTCGGCCGGCTCTGAGTTGCGACGTGTGATGTTTTGCATATTGGCGAGACCGCAAGCGGGCGGTATCATCGTTCACTCGCGGACGTTCCGCTTCCGGTTTCGCGCAATCAGACGCCCGGGGAACCCGACTATACCAACACGCGCTCGCCGAACGCGGCGATCTCCAGACGCACGAGTTGTGCGCTCAATTCCCTGGGGCTCTGCGGCCGGCGGAGCGGATCCTTCGCCAGAAGGCGACGCACCAGAGCGGTGACCTCGCCCGGCAGATGGGGGGCCACACGTTTCAGGTCCGGCGGCGGCGCCTGCCGATGCTGCGCGACCCATTCCGCCGGGCTCTGACCCGAGAAGGGTAGGCTTCCGCCCAGCGCCTCGAACAGGACCACGCCCAGGCTGTATAAGTCGCTCCGAATGTCGGCGCGAAGTCGGGACGTGAGGACCTCGGGCGCCAAGTAGGCGCAGGTACCCGCCACCATCCGGTCGGTCACCGAGGCCTCCTCATTGCGGCGGCGCGCGAACCCCAAGTCGAGCAGCGTCGCGTGCCCGGCGGCGGAAACCATGATGTTTTCCGGCTTCACGTCGCCATGCATCCACCCCCGCGCGTCGAGGGCGTCGAGGGCCTCGGCCACTTGCCGGGCGATCCAGAGGATTTCGGGCAATTCGAGGGGGTTCTCGCAAGCCATCCGGCTGGCAAGCGTCGCGCCATCGAGCCACGGCATCACCAGGTATCGTGGGGCCTCCCGAACTCGGGCTGCAAGCACCGACACCAAGTGCGGGTGCGCAACCTGCCGGCCCAACTGGGCCTCCCGGGCCAGCAGGGCGACCGCCTCCGGATGGCGCTCCCACTCGGGGCGCAGCACCTTCACGGCATAGGCGGCGGGCCGGTCGGGGCTGCCGTCCGCGGGGCGCGCCCGGTACACGCGCGCAAGCTGCCCCTCGGATACCTGCTCGACCAACGCCCATCCCCCTAAACGCAACGGAAGTCGCGGGGTATTCCAGGCGCGCGAGCCGCGGGAGGCCCGCACCTGGGAATCGATCCGGGTCATGCGTGGAATTGCGGGAACAGAACGAACGCAGATTGGGTCCAGTTCGAGGGCCGGACCCGGCTCAGGTATCGCCGAGCGTTCACGGTGGCACGCCGCGGCACACCTGGGGTGCCCGGGCCTCTTTCTTTGGAATCGGTATTCCGACACTCGGAGTTAAGGCCGAGCGCGGATTCCCGGCTTGTGGGGGGAACTCAACCCGACAGGCGGGCCGTCCCGTGCCGCGGTTACCTGTTGCTGGTTCCGCCGACCCCCTGCCCGCCAGCCACGCTTTAGGCTCGGGCCGGTTGGGGAGTTTGCGGGCAGATTGCATGGGAACCCGCTTGGTGTTGGAGTTCACGCTTTAGCGTGCGAAGCCGGAAGGTGCGGCCTCCAGCACGCTGAAGCGCGAACTCCACCGAGCGAAAGCGGCCGCTCAGTCGAATCCGTCGTAGGGCTGATGGGCCAGGTTTTCGAAACGCGTGTACTTGTCGAACCAGGCGAGTTCGACGTCGCCGGTCGGGCCGTTCCGCTGCTTGGCGACGATCACTTCGCCCTTGCCGCGCGCGTCCTCGTCGTCGCGGTTGTAGTACTCCTCGCGATGGATGAACATCACCACGTCGGCGTCCTGCTCGATGGCGCCCGACTCGCGCAGGTGGCTCAGCCGCGGGCGGTGGCTCTCGCGGCCCATCTCCGCCTGGCGATTCAACTGCGCCAGGCACAGAATGGGGACCTCCAGTTCCCGAGCCAGGGCCTTCAAACGCCGAGCCATCTTGGCCACCTGCTCCTGGCGGGGGTTGCGCGGGTCGTCGGGGCTGATCAACTGCAAGTAGTCGATGACCAGGAACCCCAGGTTGCTCCGCCGCTTCAAACGCCGCGCGGTGGCCCCGATTTCGGTGACGGTCCGGGCGGCCGAATCGTCGATGTACAGGGGCGTCTTGCACAACTGTTTCGAAACGCGGACGAGCTGCTCCCGCTCGTTCCCGGAAAGGAAGCCGCTGCGGAACTTGCCGGCGTC
>SKJM01000785.1 GCA_007122045.1 Planctomycetales bacterium
TACCCTTCGCGAACAGCGCCTCCAGGCAAATCGCCGACCACGTTTCGAAGCCGGACAGGTCGCGCATCACCTCGGCGATGGGGCGGAAGCCGGCTTCGAGGATGTCGGGCTCGCGGGGGCGAACGTCGGGCCGCTCGACGTCGAACAGGTGCACCACCCCGAGGTGGACCCGGCCCACTTCGCTCTGGTCGTCGTTAATCAGACCCACGCAACGTGCGGTGTACGGCGTGCTGATTTCGACCTCCTCCTCCAACTCGCGGCGCATGCCCTCCTCGTAGGGCGAGGCGCCGTTCCCGGTGTCACCCGCGGCAATGTGACCGCCAATGCCCACGCTGCGCTTCCGGTGCAGGCGGCCTTCGCCCTGGCCGGTGCCCCGGGTGTATTCGAACACGCCCACCGCCCCGGCAGCGTCGGTGTGGCGAAAGATGACGTAAGGGATGAGCTGCTTGAAGCCCGGGTCGACCTCGACCTCGCTGCGCGGCCGGTAGGTGACGTTCTCGGGATGGAACAGGGCGTCGAGGTAGCCGTTCACCTCGCCGCAGAAGCCCTGAAAGTAGCCGAGCCGGTGGAACAGTTCGGTCGGGACGACCAGCACGCATTCGGTGGTTGCGTCGATCACGTGATACTCCTCGTGCAGGGAGCCGTTCCCTGCCTACGCGTACAGCGCTTCGGCGGCGAACGCCAGGCCGAGGTCCTCGAGCGTTTCCTTCTTGGGGGCGCCGGTTTCGGTGTCCCATTGCATGGCTTCGAGGAAATCGCGCACCTGGGCGTCGATATCGACAGTCACGCCTTCGAGCGGCCCGCCCGCAAGCGGCGGCACGCCGAGGGCGCGCGGCGGGAACTTGAACTCGACGTTCCGAACCCCCTCGCGAATGTTGAAGGCCATGCGGAGGGCGGCAATCCGGTCGCCGATGCGCTGGATGTCGTCGAGCGTGTACGTCCGGCCGGTGGCGCAGGTGAGGGCGTCGGGGAGGACCGCGGCCTTCGTATTGCACCAGCCGAACATGCACAAGCCGGCGGCGCTGCTGGCGTGATGGTGGGCGGCGACCTTCCGGTACACTTCGCCCTTTCCCTCGACCTGGTAACGCTCGTACTGCTCGGGAATGAAGTCGTGCGGCATGAAACTGGCCTCGTAGCTCCACGCGCTCATCTGCGTGTGGCGGCCGGGCGTGGCGTCCATCTTGTAACTGGTGGCCAGCCCCGGGCACAGCCGCGGGTCGTGCATGGGCAGCTCTTCGCCCCGGACGTGGATGGCGTACGGCTCGGCCTCGGGGCCGATCCTTTCGACGGCCCGCGCAATGCCGTCGGCCAGCACCTCGCCGCCGAAGCCGCGGCCCTCGGCCATCTGCCGGGTGACCTCGACGACGGCCGCGTGATTGCCCCAGGTCAGTTCCAGCCCGCCGGTTTTCGCCTTGTCGATCAAGCCGTTCTCGTAGCACTCGATGGCGAAGGCGATGGTGCACCCCGTGCCGATGGTGTCGAGCCCGTACTGGTTGCAGATCTCATTGCACAGGTTGATCGACTCGAGGTTGTCGTTGAGGCACATGGTGCCGAAGGCGCCGAGGGTTTCGTACTCGGGTTTGTGGGTATGGGAGGCGTAGGGTCCCTCTTTAACTTCGGTTTCCCCGCCGCAGACGACCGGGCACTTCCAGCAACCCCACTTGCGGCGCTGGATGGCCATGACCGCATCGTCGCTGATCTTGCCGGCGGTGGGGAAGTCGTCGGGGATGCCGGCCCAGTTCTTGATGGGCGTATCGCCCGATGCGGCCGAGGCGGCCGTCAAGCCGGCGGTGCCGTACTGGTTGAAGAACTTCCAGCCGTCGGTCGTGCGCATGTAGTCGCGGTGCTCCTTGATGGCCGCCTTGTAGCCGTCGGGGTCGGCCAGGGCGGGCGCCTGCTGGCCCACGGCCACGATGGCCTTCAGCCGCTTCGAGCCCATCACGGCCGCCAGGCCGCTGCGGGCCGCGGCGCGCCCCTTGTCGTTGATCACCGCCGCCAGCATCGACCGGCGCTCACCCGCGGGGCCGATGCAGGCCGCCCGGGCGTCCTTGCCGTACAGTTCCTGCGTCTTGTCTTCGACCTGGAACGTATCCCATCCCCACCAGTCGTCGGCGGGCACCAGTTCGGCCCGGCCGTCGCGCAGCAGCAGGTAGACCGGCTTCGGCGCGATGCCGCGGACCACCACGCCGTCGAATCCGGCGGCTTTCATGTGCGGGCCGAACGTGCCGCCCGAATTGGCGTCGCCCCAGGTACCCGTCTTCGGGCTCTTGCCCACCACGACGTAGCGGTTCGAGGTGATTCCGGGCGTGCCGGTCAACAGGCCGGTGAAGAACCCGAGATGATTGTCCGGCCCCAGCGGGTCGGCGTTGGGCTCTTGCAGCTTGAACAGATAGTACGCCCCCAGGCCGTATCCGCCCAGGTAATCGTGGTAGAGGCTATCGTCGGGCGTCTCGGTTCGCAGTTCGCCCGTATCCAGATCGACCAGGAGGATTCTACCCATCGTGGCAGGGACAGCCATTGCAGACTCCTTGTGCTTGGAACTCGCCTGTGTTCAAGGGGGCGCCGACCCCAATTCGGCACGCCTACGAGTGGCCAGTATATGCCGGAGCGGGCCGGTGGAAAAGCGGGGGAGCCATCGGCCGGGAATTGGTTCCGACGTTGAACCAAGAGAGCGGAGTGGCTGAAGCAGTTGCACAGAGGGGCATTTGCCCCATCACCATGGCAGGTCTTCCAGCGATTCGGCATTGGTCGTGGTCGATGGGCGGGGGCTGGGAACCATGATGCCAGAAGGCAGCCCGGCTGTCAAACTGGGGGACTGGGGCGGACATCCGAAAGATGGCCCGGGGGCGCTGGGCACCCGGCCATCGTGCCAGTAGAATACACCGCTCCATCGCCGCCGGTCGCGCGACTCGCCGCCCTCGGCAGGTGAAACAGACGCCCCCGACCCCCCGATGAA
>SKJM01000358.1 GCA_007122045.1 Planctomycetales bacterium
CAGGCTCCCGGACGGCCCAGAGGACGGCCCGGTGCTGGCGGCCGCGGTGGGCGGCGCCCCGTTGCGGAAGCATAGCACCGCGGGCTTGCCTCGCGGCCTGGCCGAAGCGGAAGCGCCGGAGCCGGTGGCCGCGAGCGAAGGAAGCGAGGCAGGTCGGGCCGCCGAGTTGACCGAAGGGGCCCTGGCCGGCGAGCCCAGCCGGCGGGAAGGCGGCCTGCCGGTGCAGATTGCCGCGCTGCCCGGCCCCGGCGGGCTCAGCTCCGACCCGTCGCCGGAGGTCGGAATCCCCAGCCGCAGGGCAAGCTACCAGAGCCAGATCGTCCACGATGTCTCGCACCGGTTCGTCGTCGAGCGCAGCGGCGGCGAATTGGCCATCGACGGCACGGTGAACGAACCGACCGAAGGCTTCCGGCATCGGGGCGGCGGCCGGCGGGCGCAACTGGCCCAGGCACGCGGCGGCTCGGAGGGGACGGAGCGGGCCGTCGAGATGGGCCTCGACTTCCTCGCCCGAATCCAATTCCCCGACGGCCGCTGGAGCCTCCACGAACTGCCCCCCGGCGTCGACTTGCCCGATCCGGCCTTGGGCGTCATGCAGGCCGATACCGCCGCAACCGGCCTGGCCCTGCTCACGTACCTCGGCGCCGGCTACACCCACCTCGACGACAAACACCGCACGGTGGTCGACAAGGGGCTTGCGTGGCTGGTGCGCAACCAGGAGCCCAACGGCGACCTGTTCACCGGCGTCGGCGGCAGCCGCCCGGTGTGGTTCTACAGCCACGGCATCGCGGCCATGGCCCTGTGCGAAGCGTATGGAATGACCCAGGACCCCGAACTCCGCGAGCCGGCCCAACTGGCCGTCCAGTTCATCTGCGACACCCAACACCCGACCCGGGGCGGATGGCGCTACGACGTCGACTCGCAAGGCCGTTCCCGCGAGTCGGACACGTCCGTCTCCGGGTGGCAGCTTATGGCCCTGAAGAGCGCCCAGATGGCCGGGCTCGACGTGCCCTCGGAGGTCCTCGCCAAGGTCCACGACTGGCTCGACCTAGCCCAGGCCCCGCAAGCCGAGGGGCAGTACGTGTATAATCCCTACGCGGCCGCGTCGCCGGAGCAGCAGGCCGGACGCAATCCGAACCTGGCCATGACCGCCGAAGGCATGTTAATGCGCGTCTACCTGGGGCGGCGGCGCGACAATGCCCGCCTCATTGCCGGCGCCGACTTCCTCCGGAAGAACCCCCCCGAAGTAGGTACCGCGCAGCAGCGCCTGCGCGACTGCTACTACTGGTACTACGCCACCCAGGCGATGTTCCAAATGCAGGAGCCGTATTGGACCGAGTGGAACGACCGGCTACGGCCGATTTTGGAGGTCGGGCAGGAACAAACCGGTCCTTTGGCCGGGAGCTGGCACCCGATGCGCCCGGTGCCCGACCGCTGGGGACACGCCGGCGGTCGCCTCTACGTAACGGCCATGCACCTGCTGATGCTGGAGGTGTACTACCGCCACCTGCCGCTGTTCGAGGAACTGAGCCGGTAGAACGGCTCGCGGTGCCTCGGCACCCCATCGACGGGCACAACGGTGCCCGGTTCGGCGGGCGGTATCGCCCAGGCCGTCTCTCGCTGCGTTGCCTGCCCGCCGGGGAAATCCTATGCCCGAGCGAGGCGAGTCCTACCACAGCGGCACCACCGCTTCTCACCACCCTTCCTCGCGGTGCATGCTCAGCCTATCGAACTGGAATTCGCGCGAGGTGTCGCATCGTTCCGCTGCATTTGTAGCAAAATAGTACAGTCGATCAAAGGCCCGGAAAGTGTCGCCCGACCTTCGATTTCCGCCGATGGATCACCATAAGTGCTTATGGGCAAGGGGTTTGCGCGATCCGGTCGGGGTGGCTGCCGGAATATGCGCATCATTGGCACGACGTGTGCAATGCAGGGGGACGGCGGGCGAGTTCGTCCGCTGCAGTTTCAAGCTGGCCCGTGGGGCCTCTGACGGAAATGGGCCGAACGGTTTCCCTTGCCCTTACCGTTTGGCAAGCCACTGTGGAGGTGGCACATCAGAGGCCCCAATTTTTTTTGCGCCGCCCCCGATAAGCTAGAATTGCTACGGTAAGCCCTTTTTTGGGGCACCCGTTCGCAAACTCGTTTCGGAGGCGGCGATCATGGCCAAACCCGAGGAAACTTCTCTCCCGCAGGAAAACGGTCCGGCCGCAACCGCCGGCGAAACCGGCCGGTCCCGGCCCGCGACGCCGCCCTGGTGGCGAAACCTGCTGGATCCGAAATGGCTTGCCGTTTTCCTGGGGCTTGCCATCCTCGTACCGGGAATGATGTACGCTCTCGGCCATCTCGGCTCGCCCTCGCAAACCAGCGAGCCGGCCCATGGCGAGGTCCGTATCGGAGAGTTTCGGTTCCTGGCCGACTCCAGCCACCGCAGTCCCATCGTGGCCGCTACCTTCTCGCTGCATCTGGCCCTCATCCCAGAGGCGGAAGCCCTGGCCCGCGAGAAACTCGCCTCGCACAAGTACCGGGTTCAACAGGGCGTCGAGCAGCTTCTCCGGCGAGCCCGGGGAACCGATTTCGAGGACCCGTCTTTAGGCGATCTCCGGCGCCAGCTCCAGGAGCAGATCAATGAGACGCTGGGCATTCGGGCGGTGGCCGATTGCATTGTGACCGACCTGGACCTGATGTATTCGGGACGAGACTGGAGGCAAACCGAGACAGGCGAGCTGGCCGGAACGGGCCCCTGGCTCGACTGACCGGCGGGTGGGCTCGACCCCGCCCGAGTGACCTCAGGAACCGCCGCCCGGGTTCAAGGCGAGCGCTGGAAACGGCCCATCCCCTGCCGAGGGGGAGAATGCCATGAACGGTTACTGGGGCCGATTGCGAAAAAGGAACGCCCCGAATTGACGCCGCGGCCGTGTTGCCGTACACTTGGGATGTTTTGGCGCGTTTCCATC
>SKJM01000195.1 GCA_007122045.1 Planctomycetales bacterium
AACCCGCGAGTCCTTCATCGCCGAGAGGCACCGGGCATACACCGCCTCGGTCACCAGGGTGCTGGGCACGCCGAGGTCCAGCGCCAGTTGGCTCATCCACTTGCCGGTCCCCTTGGCTCCGGCCGTGTCGAGAATCTTATCGACCAGGTGTCCCTCGCCTTCGGGGTCCTTCACGCTGAAGATGTCGCGGGTGATTTCGATCAGGTAGCTGTCCAGGTCGCCCTGGTTCCATTCGGCAAAGACCTCGTAGAGTTCCTCGTTGCTCAGCCCCAACGCGTTTCGGAGCATCCAGTAGGCCTCGCAGATAAGCTGCATGTCGCCGTACTCGATGCCGTTATGCACCATCTTCACGTAGTGGCCGGCGCCTCGCGGGCCGATCCACTCGCAGCAGGGGATGTCGTTGTTCGGACCCACCTTGGCCGCGATGGCCTGGAAGATGGGCTTCACGTGGGGCCAGGCGTCGGCGCTTCCGCCGGGCATGATGCTGGGCCCCTTCAGTGCCCCCTCCTCGCCCCCCGACACCCCGGTGCCGATGTACCGCAGGCCCTTCGACTCGACGTACTGGGTCCGCCGCTCCGTCTCGCTGAAATGCGTGTTCCCCCCGTCGATGATGATGTCGCCGGGCGAAAGGAGCGGGATGAGCTGCTCGATGAAATCGTCGACCGCCGGCCCCGCCTTGACCATGAGCATCACTTTGCGCGGCGTCGCGAGGCTTTCGACCAGTTCCTCCAGCGAATGGGTGCCGACGAAGTTCTTTCCCGCGGCCCGGCCCGCCATAAAATCGTCGACCTTGCTCACCGTCCGGTTGAACACAGCCACGCTGTAGCCCCGGCTCTCGACGTTCAAGGCAAGGTTCTCGCCCATCACGGCCAGCCCAATCAATCCAAAATCGCATTTCTTGTCGGTCATCGCGGTCAGGCACTCCTGTGTCTATTCGTGAAGTGTGGGTTAGTGTTCATTATTCAAGTTTCTCCGGGCCGTGTCCCATGCATCCGATGCCCCGGCCCACTGGCGAACCACTGCCAGCCGGCATACCCGTCTAAACGGGTGGTGTCAGGCAAGTCCATCGAGCTATTTCACGGCCGCCCGGCCCTTCCAACTCAGCAAGGGGCTACATTCTATTGGGCTTTGCAACGGCCGACAAGCAGGGGTGAAGCCGGTGAGGGGGTGAAGCGAGTGAGACTGGGGCCGGGACACGTGGGATAGGCTTCCAGCCCGTCTTTTTCGACGACTTCACGTCACCTGAGAGCAGCCATCCGCCGATAGAAGAGGCTTTTCGGTCGCAGGCTGCATTCCAGAGAAGCACAATATGCCACCTGAAAGGCGTAGTTCGCGCGTCTTCAAGTTGGCCGACAGCGTTTCGCCGAGGGGCGCGTTCGGCAATTCGTCGTGAGGAAGACTGATCGGCCAGATCGCCGACGACTTGGCTTACGCCCTCATGATCGAAGACCACCGGAATTCCCCCTGGGGCCGCGAACAATGCCACACCGTCTCGCACCACCAGCGCGTCGGGGTGGTCGATCTCCACTCGGTCACCATCGACCATGGCAACGGTGAATGGCCGAAACGGCGTGCGGTGCTTGAAAGCTCGGATCGTGTTGTCGAAAGTGTCCCGGTCCATTTTGTTTTTGTCCGCACTCGTGAGCCGGGGCCTGTTCGCGACTCTATCACGAACCATAACCCACGCCGGCTGACACCACAATAGTTGGAGGCGGATTCGTATATGTAGGGGGCATATTGTACGCCGAGGTGGGTACTTCGGCTGCCGGGGCTTGGTTTGCATTGACACGGTGCGGGTCGTTCGTTATTCTCCCGCCCTTGCCCACCCACGAAATCGGACAGGGAAGTCCGATGCAAACCCACACCATGGAGGGTCCCGCCTTGGAAAACCGGCACCGGGTGCTCATCGTAGATCAATCGGAGGAATCGCGCGAGGTCTTGCAGACGGCGCTTTCACGACGGGGGCTGAGCACCTACACGGCAGACGCGGCCGAACAGGGGCTCTCCATGGCCCGGCAACACCAGCCCGATTTGGTGGTGCTCGACCTCGATGTCGACGAGACGGCCGCCGACGCCTGGTCGGGCCCGCTGGCCGGCGACGGCAGCGGAGACCCGGTGCCCGTAGTCCTTTTGGGTGGAGTCCGACGCAATCGCGAGCGGTTCCCCGGCGGTGAATTCGTCGCCAAGCCCTACCACTACGGCCCGCTGATCCGTAAAATCGAAGAACTCCTGGAGGATCGACGTCGTGCCGTCGCTGTTTGTCATTCGCGGGAACGATCAGGGAGTCCGGTTCGAGCTGGATGAGTCCCCGGTGCGCATTGGGCGCGATGCGTCCACCGCCGTGCAGTTGCACGACACCGAAGTCTCCCGCCAGCACGCCGAAATCCGCCGGCACGATGCCCTTTTCACCATCGCCGATCTGGGCAGCAGCAACGGCACCTTCGTTAACGGCCGCCGCGTCGAGCGGCATGCGCTCCAAAGCGGCGATCAGGTGCAAGTGGGCAGCACCTTGATGCTGTTCACCGGCCCTTCCGGCGAAGCCGACGACGATCTCGAAGGCTCCGTCGTCCTCGACCGCCCCGACGACGCCTCGCAGATCGTTCATTCGGTCACGCAAGAGGAAGGCAGCCGCATCTTCGAGGAGCGCGACGACCTGCCCCAGCACTCCTGGCTGGCCCGCGCCCGCAGCAACCTCCAGGTGATGTACCGCACGGCGCTGGCCGTCAGCCATACGCTCGACATCGACCAGCTCCTCAACCGCATCATGGAGCTGATTTTCGAGTGGGTCGAGGCCGACCGCGGGTGCATCATGCTGTCTGATCCGGAGGCGAAGAAACTGGTGCCCAAGGTGCGCCGCACCCGCGAGGGGGTGCGCCGCGACGAGAAGATCACCATCAGCCGGACGATCCTCGATTACGTCACCCAGCGCAACGAAGGCGTGCTCACCA
>SKJM01000577.1 GCA_007122045.1 Planctomycetales bacterium
AGCGCCCTGCGCGAAGAACAGCGGCGCCTATTGCCGGGCGCGGGCCAAACTGCCCGAGCCGGTGATTCGCCGTCTCACGACCGAAGTGGCCCATTCTGCCAGGCCAAGGCCAGCAGCACCCGTTTCGGCCGTGCATGAGGCATGATTAGCAACCCAGGTTCACCCGGGGTCCGGGAGGTTCTCCAAATCGGCCTGGTCTTTTGCGCGATTCGCTGCCCGCTTGTTGGAGCGCAAATCGCCGAGCGAAATGAAGTTGATTTCCAGGTCGTCGATTCGCGTCACTTCGCGTCGCTGGTAGCACTCATCGAACTCGACACCCGATGCAACGGTTAGAATCTCCACGCGGAACGGCTTCTCACCAATGCGAATGAACTTGCCCATTTCCAGCAACGGCCTTCGAGAAACCGTCGACTCCGAAAACCCAAAACGCCGGAGCGCCTTGGCGATGCGTCGTTCGTTTTCCTCGTCGACGGCGACCCACACGTCCAAATCGCCCGTCGAACGATGATAGCCGTACCGGTTCACCGCCATCCCGCCGACGATCAGGTACCGGACCCCTTCATCGCTGAAGAATTTCAAGAGATCGCGGAAGTCGGGCAGTAGCGGGATCGTATCCATAGTTCATCTGCCGGAGCAACTCGAGGGCGGCCAACCGTTCGGTGGGCGTTTTGCTAAGCCAGTATTCGCGTTCGTCCATCTCCGCCTGCTCGAAGGTCAGGCCGGTTGTAAGAACACGTTCAACGCGGGGCGCATTCATGGTTGTGCAAGGGACTCGTTGCCGGTTCGCATGACCTCCGCGGCGCGCGCCACGCCGCACTTTGAATTATGCCACATTTCCATCGGTCCCGCCACCCCGGATATCGAGCAACGGGTTGCCTTGACCGACGGAACGGTCGGTTGCCTCTCTGAGCGGGCGATACGTACCGCACGGCGATTGTTCTCGTCCCACCTTTTCGTCCCCCCTTCCGTGCCAGCCCTTCGGCACTTGGCCCGCGGTGTACATCTGCAGCACCAAGTGTCACCCGGCCCGCCGCGCATAGCCGGCCATCGACAGCGCCAGCGTCTCATTCTGCCAAGCCAAGGCCAGCAGCACCCGTTTCGGCCGTGCATGAGGCATGATCACCAACCCTTCTCCATCGTGGGACAGGCTTCCAGCACACCTGACAGCCTGGAAGCCTATCCCACGTAGCTGGGCCTTCCCTACCCGGCCTTCCGCCGTGCGCGGGGGACGGTACACTGACGGCATGACCGTTTCGCCTTTACGCCCGTGGATGACCCTGGTGCTTCGCACCGCCGGCTATTGGAACCTTCTGGCGGGGCTGAGCATGATGCTCTTTTACCACGAGGGATTCGAGGCGCTGGGGGCGACGAAGCCCAGCCCGGCGTTGTCGATCCAGGTGCTGGGGGTGCTCGTCGCCCTGTTCGGCTGGGGCTATCACCTCGTAGCGGCCGACCCGGTGCGCAACCGCAACCTGCTGATGCTGGGGTTCTGGAGCAAGGCGGCGGCCACGCTGTTCTCGGCGGCGTATATCGCGGTGGGCCGGCTGCCGTGGTGGTTCACGCTGGTGGTGTTCCTGGCCGACACGGTGTACCTGCCGCCGTTTTTCGTCATCCTGCGGGAGATCGACCAGGCGGCCGAGGCGCCCTCACCCGGCCACTAGTTCGCCGGCCCGGTCGTAGGTGCCGGCCAGCGAGCATTCGGGCAAGGCCACGCGGAGAATCGGGGCGAAGGCGGCGAACTCGGTGTCGATCTGTTCGAGCAGTTCGGCAATGGCCGGCGCGTGGGGAGGACAGAGGGCCTGGTATTGGCGTTCGAATTGCGGGCATTCCGCCCAGCCCTCGTCGCTGGTGGCCGGCAGCAGCGCCGAGAGGGCGACGGCCTGCTTGCCGGGCGAAGCCCCCGCACCGGCCGCCGAGCCGTCGACGTCGAGATGGGCCTCGATGAGCGCGGCGAAGGTTTCCGGCAGCTTCCAGTTGCGGGCCATCAGGCCGGCCGCCTGCGCGTGGGTCCAGCCGAACACGTGGTTTTCCAGCAGCGACAACCGGACGCGCGCGTCCTGCCGCCGGGCGCCGAAGAGCTTCCGGTAGGCGTCGGGCACTTCCTTGGCCAGCAGTGGAACCGCCATGTCCTGGAGCAATGCCGCGGCGAACGGTTCCTCGACGTCGCTGATGCCCAGGATGGCCGCCATATGCCGGGCGAACAGCGCGCGGCGGAGGCTGTCCTGCCAGAGTTTCATCAGGTCGAACTGGCCGCACCGCGGGTTTGGAATCAGGCTGAACACGGCGCTGTACAGCGCGAAGTTCTTCACCGTCCGCGTGCCCACCAGCGCGATCGCCTGCTTGACGTTCGAAATCTCGTGCCGAAATCCGAAGTACGACGAATTGACGAACCGCAGCACCTGGACGGTCAGGCCGGGGTCGGCCTCGACGGGCACGGCCAGTTCGGCGGGGCCGGCGTCGGCATTACGGGAAATTTCCAGGATGCGCAGCGCGCTTTGCGGCATGGCCGGAAGCTGGCTGGTCGAAAGCAGCGCCTCCAAATCGACTCGCGGAATCTCGGTGTTGACCATCGGTTTGCTCGCCCTCGTAGTACGCGTGGCTGGGAATGCCTCTCGATACTACAAGGCTACGCCACAATCGACCCAGAGGGCGCGGAAAGAGCACCGAAACTCCACAGAGCCGCCCTAAAGAGGGGGTGCCCATGCTGCCTGATTGGGGCAAGTATGCCCATCAGCCCTCGGAATCCGCCTTTCGGCGGGCGGCCCACTGTTTTTCCATGGCCTGGGTCAGCGCCTGCTCGGCCTCGACAATACGACCCGCTTTCTGGCAAATCAGGCTCATCGACATGAAGCTGAACGGATCGTCCGGGTCCAGTTCACACACCTTTTGGGCGTGCTGTACGGCCTCATCGTGGCGTTCCAGCTTACTGTAGAAGGCGCT